>NZ_JBHXLO010000001.1:837283-960875 GCF_042721395.1 Lentzea sp. NPDC058450 | reverse complement strand
ATCGAGCACTACAACACTCAACGCCGCCACAGCGCACTCGGAGGCCACCCACCCATCACCCGATTGCAACCAACCTGATGGCCAAATACACCTAGTCGTGGGAGTTCGTCAGGACAGCACCTAGTCGTGGGAGACAGTGACGACGATCTTGCCGATGTGGCCGCCCGCCTCCATGTACCGGTGGGCGTCGGCGATGTCGGCCAGGTCGAAGGTGCGGTCCACGACCGGCGTGAACGAGCCGGTGGCGAGCCCCGCGTTGACGAACGCGACGGCGCGGCGCAGGCGTTCGGGGTCCCTGCTGATGGAGTGCATCGAGTAGGCGCGGCTGGTGAGCTGCGGGTAGCTGCTCGCGTTCGGCAGGGGAGTGGGGCGCGGGTCCAGGGCGCCGTACACCACCAGGTGGCCGCCAGGGGCGATGGCCTGCGCAAGGGTCTCCACGCCGGGTCCCGCGACCGGGTCGAACGCCAGTCGGACGCCTTCGCCGCCGGTGATCTCCTCGACCCGGGCAGGCATGTCCTCGTCGCCAGTGACGACGACGTGCGCGGCGCCCGCGTCGAGGAGCCGTTGGCGCTTCGCGGGGTCGCGGGTGGTGGCGATCGGGATCGCGCCTGTGTGGCGGGCGATCTGGACGGCCGCCTGGCCCACGCTGCTCGCGGCGGCGGTGATCAGCACGTGGTCGCCCGGCCGGACCTCGCCGGACTCGAACAGCGGCCCGTACGCGGTGATGTAGGCCATCCACACGGCGGCGGCCTGGACCGCGCTGACGTTCGCCGGGCGGGGGACCACGGCGGAGGCGGGCACGATCACGTGGTCGCCGTAGGTGCCGTAGCTGGTCAGGGAGAACGCCGGCACGACCGCGACCGGATCGCCCTCGGCCAGGTGTGACACGCCCTCGCCGGTCGCCTCGACCACGCCCGCGGCCTCGTAGCCCAGCGTGGCGGGGAAGGTGGGCTGTTCGAAGTAGGTGCCCTCGCGGAACAGGATCTCGGCCCGGTTCAGGCCGATCGCGTCCACGCGGATGCGCACCTCACCCGCCGCGGGCTCGCCCACCTCGACGTCGTGCAGCGTCAGCACCTCGGGGCCGCCGAGCCGGTCGAACCGCACTTGCCTGGCCATGGTGAGCCGTCCTCCGGGGTCGGGTGGCAACGCCGCCTACCCTGCCCCAAAGTTTGATGGCCGTCAAACTTTGACGGGCATCCAATTTCGACCGTCATCAGGCTTCGACCGCCACCGAGCCTTGAGTGCCATCAAGCTTCGGCTGTCTTCGAACCTTGACCGCCTTCGAAGGTCGACCGTCATCAAGCTTCGACTGCCATCAGGCTTCGGTCGTCGTCAAGCTTCGGTGGCCATCCAGCCTTGACCGTCATCGAACCTTGACCGCCATCGAACTTGACTGCCATCGAACCTTGACCACGATCGAACGTCGACGATCATTGAACCTTGACGGTCATCGAACTTCTGCCTCCGCGGCGCTCACCACGGCGTGCAGCAGGCCGGGGAACCTGGCCTCCAGCTCGACGGTGCGCAGCGAGTTCAGCTTGGTCGTGCCCTGGTAGTGCTGCCGGATCACGCCCGCCTCGCGCAGGACGGCGAAGTGGTGGGTGAGCGTCGAGTCCGACACCGGTGTGTCGAACGTGCCGCAGCCCTTGTCGCCGTCCGCGCGCGCCAGCTGGCACACGACCATGCGCCGGATCGGGTCCGCCAACGCCTCCAGGGCCTGCTGCAGCGTGACCTCGGCCAGGTCCGGGTGCTCCACGGTCCGCGGGGTGGTGCGGGGACGTGCCACGGTGACTCCTCACGACTTCGACGACGCTCATGGTACGACCGCCATCGAACCTTCTGCGGCTGCCGCTCGCCATCGAACCTTCCGCGGCTGCCGACCGCCGGCAACCTTCCAGGGCTGCTGGCCGCCGGTGACCTTCCGCGGCTGCCGCCCGCCGGCAACCTTCTGCGGCTGCCGGCCGCCGGTGACCTTCCAGGGCTGTCGGCCGCCGGTAACCTTCCCGCCATGAGCAGAAAACTGCTGGTCGGGCTCGGAATCGTGCTGCTGCTGGTCGGCGGGGTGTGGACCGCGCAGGGGCTGGGCTACCTCAAGGGCAGCTTCATGACGGGGCAGCAGCTGTGGACGACGATCGGGCTGCTGTGCGCCAGCGCGGGCGTGATGATGTTGATTCCGTGGCCCAAGAAAAGGTGACGGAGCGTGCGCCGTCAATCACAGATCCGGCAATTCTGTGAATGATAACGACAATCTGTGAATGAACGACATCGTCTTTGACGCGTATTGAGTCGAAGAACCGAACGTCCGTTTTGTGTCACGGATCGTCCGACGCCGGGGGAACGCCATTGCCCAGCTCAGCTGACTCCACCGCCCACCAGGCCGGGGGTGCCGTCCGCCGTTTCTGGTGGCGCACCGGCCAGCCCGCACGGCTCGCCATCGGATGTCTCGGCGTCGTCACCGCGCTGGCCGTCACCGGCGCCGTCGCGTTCAGTGGTGAGGACCTCTCACGAAATCCGGGAAACGGCGGGCTCGACGCCAGCGGATTTCGCGGCGACTCACTTCAGGTGACCGTTCGCGCGGTCACCGAGGTGGATCTCTTCGAGGGCGCGGACCCCGTCACCGGACGCGTGGTGCTCGCCCGCGTCGCCGGAGTGCGGCCGATGCCGGACTGCTGGGCGGCCGAGTCCCGTGCCGCGGCACAGGAGCTGTTGCGCGGCAAGGACGTGCGTCTCGTCGTGAAGCGGGAGGACACGTCCGGCGGCGATCGGATCCTGGTCGACGTCGAGCTGCCGGACGGCGCGGACTACGCGCGGACCGTGGTCAGCGGCGGCGTGGTGCAGGCGGACCTGGCCGCGCGCGGCGAGCTGGCGTCCGACGAGTCAGGTGCCCGGCTGGGGCGCCTCGGCCTGTGGGCGGCCGCGTGTGCCCCCGGCGCGAACACGACGCCCGTGTCCCTCCCGCCGACTTCGACCTCCGCGCCGAGCCCGACCACGACAACGGCCACGACCACACCGGAGACCACGACGCCGGAGCCGCCGCCTCCGCCCCAGCCCACGACCACCGAACCGGAGCCGCCGGACGAGGAGTGGGACGACTCCCGGCTCGGCAAGCCGTGTCTCTTCGAGGGCGCGCGCCGGACCACCAAGGACGGCTACGAGATCGTCTGCTCCCGCAACGGCAAGAACCAGCTGAGGTGGCGCCGTGCCGACTGAGGACGAGGTCGACCTCTTCAGCAAGGCCGCACCCGCACCCGCCGCCGACCCCGGGCCCAGGCTCGCGGACGGCCGGACCCCGCGCGGTCTGACGCCCGGTGGCTGGGTCCGCACGACGGGCTGGCTCCAGGTCGGCCACCACCCCGTGAGCTCGGCGCTCCTCGCCGCGGTGGCAGGCCTGCTGGGAGCCGTCGTGATCGCGGCCGCGCTGGTGCGCACCCAGCCCGTCGCCGCAGGGTTCCTGGTGCTCGCGGCGCCGGTGGTGTGCGGCGGCGCGTGGTGGTTGTTCACCACCCGGCTGAAGCCCGCGTCCCCGGCGCGCAACATCGGGACCGCGCCGGCGAACGAGCTGTCGGTGGGGGAGCACGTCCGGCTGTACGGCTCGATCGGGCCGGTCGGTCAGGTGGCGGCGGTGACGGTCGGGGAGGACGTCGAGGTGGACTTCCACGGCGGCGCGCGCCAGACGTGGCCGGGCGACCGGACCGTGCACCTCGTGCGTCTCCTAGGCTGACGTCAGGGCAGGAGGACCTCGAAGAGCTGCCGCAGGGTGGCTTCGAGCGTCTCCTCGTCCGTCGCGTTCAACGCGGTGCTGCCGATCACCTTGCGCAGCAACCAGAATCCCGCGATCACCGACAGCACCACCGCCGCCCGGCCGCCGTCACGTGTGCGAGGCGCGACCTCGAGCAGGTGCGCCTCGACCTGACGTTCGACGTTCTCGCGCAGGATCTCGGCGGCGCGCGGGTTGGCCGCCGACCTCAGCACGAGCAGGAACGGGGAGAGGTCGTCCGAGGCAGGGCCGGTGCGGCGCACCAGCGCGGCGGCGATGTCGCGAGCCAGGGTCGCCGGGTCGCCGCCCAGCACCGTGCGGTCGGTCATGGACACCTCGGCGACCTCGGCGAACAGCCCTTCCTTGGACCCGAAGTAGCGGTTCACCAGCATCGCGCTGACGCCGGCGGCCTGGGCGATCTCGCGGACCCCGATCCCGTCGAATCCATGCCGGGTGAACCCCTCGATGCCCGCGCGCAGGATCGCGGCCCGGGTGGCGGACGCGTCCCGGCGGTGTGTCGTCGTCATGTATACGAGTGTAGACTTACCTCGTAAGTATACGACTGTAGACATCACGGAGCAGCAGTGGAACTGAACCTGAACGGCAAGCGCGCCCTGGTCACGGGCTCCAGCTCGGGCTTGGGAGAGGCGATCGCACGGCTGTTGGCCGCGGAGGGAGCGGAGGTCGTCGTGCACGGTCGCGACGAGGCCCGCACCAAGGCGGTCGCGGCGGACATCGGCGCCACCGCGGCGATCGGCGACCTCGCGACCGACGCCGGTGCCGACGCGGTCGCCGCGGTGGCCGGCGAGATCGACGTGCTGGTGAACAACGCGGGCGCGTACGGCCACGAGGGCTGGCAGGACGCGACCCCGGACGTGTGGCGGGACATGTACGAGACCAACGTGCTCTCCGCGGTGCGGATGATCGCGCGCTTCGTGCCCGGCATGCGCGGCCGCGGCTGGGGCCGGGTGATCCAGATCGGCGGCGGCCTCGGCTCCCAGCCGATCGCGCTGCAGCCGCACTACAGCGCGACCCTGGCCGCCCGGCACAGCCTCGCCGTCTCCCTGGCCCGCGAGCTCGGGGAGACGGGCGTTACCTCGAACGTGGTCTCACCGGGCGCGATCATGGTCGACTCGGTGCGCGACTGGCTCACGACGCACGCGCCCGCGCACGGCTGGGGCGAGACGTGGGAGGAGATCGAACGCAACGCGGCCAAGGACTTCGTGCCCAACGACGTCGGCCGCTTCGGCCGTCCGGAGGAGATCGCGGGTGCCGTGGCGTACCTCGCGAGCCCCTACGCGGACTACATCAGCGGCGCGACGATCAGGGTCGACGGCGGCACGGTCAAGTCGGTGATCTGAACCGCGCCGGGGAGCGGCTCATCCATCCGTCACCAGGACGTCGTCGAAGCCGCCGTTGTCCCGCCAGTCCCGGAGCAGGGCGTGGAACGCGCTGGCGCCGCCGCCGTACCCGTGCCGCGGCCGGGGTTTACCCTCGTTGTTGTAGTAGCCGGGCGTGCAGTCGAGGTGGAACCGGTAGAGCTCCTCCGCGTTCTGGCCGAGCGCCGACACCCAGGCGTCCACGGCCGCGGCGCTCGGCTCGACCCGGCGCGCACCGCGCTTGCCCGCCTCCGCGACGACGGCCGCGACGTGGCTCGCCTGTTCGTCCAGGACGTGCGTGAAGTTCACCGAGGCGGCGTTCTGCAAAGCCCCCATCGTGAACAGGTTGGGGAAACCGTCGCTGTAGAAGCCGTGCAACGTCCGCGGTCCGCGACTCCAGTGCCGCAGGAGCTGCGTGCCGTCTCGGCCGTGCACCGGCAGCCGACCGGTCACCAGGTCGGACATGCCGACCTGGAACCCGGTCGCGAAGATGACGCAGTCCACTTCGTACTCGCGGTCGCCGACCACGACGGCGTTCTCGGTGACGCGGTCGACGCCGCCGCGGTCGGCGGTGTCGACCAGGGTGACGTTGGGGCGGTTGAACGTCTGGAGGTACTCGTCGCTGAACGTCGGCCGCTTGCAGGCGTAGCGGTACCAGGGCTTGAGCAGCTCGGCGGTCGCCGGGTCGCGCACGATCGCGTCGACGCGGGCGCGGACCTCGTTCATCTTGCGGAAGTCGAGGATCTCCTCGGCGCGCTCGCGGTCCTCCGGCGTCAGCGACTCGTGCGTCTGGCCCTGGGTCATCTTCCGCAACAGCCGCGCGCTCTCCGTCCACGCGTCGCGCACGTGGTCCTCGGCGACGTCGCCGCCGCTGAGGATGTCGAGGAAGTTCTCCATCCTGGGGCGCTGCCAGCCCGGCGCCAGCGACGCCGCCCAGTTCGCGTCGGTCGGCCGGTTGTTCCGGTAGTCCACAGTGGACGGCGTGCGCTGGAAGACGTGGAGCTGATCGGCGTCGCGGCCGAGGTGCGGCACGACCTGGATCGCGGTCGCCCCGGTGCCGATGAGGGCGACCCGCTTGTCCGCCAGCCCGGTGAGGTTGCCGGTCGCGTCGCCGCCGGTGTAGCCGTAGTCCCAGCGGCTGGTGTGGAAGGTGTGGCCCGCGAACGTCTCGATGCCGGGGATGCCGGGCAGCTTGGGCCGGTCCAGGGTTCCGTTGGACATCACCACGTACCGCGCCCGCATCCGGTCGCCGCGGTCGGTGGACACGATCCACCGGGCCGCGTCCTCGTCCCACCGCAGTTCGGTGACGGCCGTCTGGAAGCACGCGTCGCGGTAGAGGTCGAAGTGCTCGCCGATGGCCCGCGCGTGCCGGCGGATCTCCTCGCCGGGCGCGTACTTCCACTCCGGGACGTGGCCGAGTTCGTCCAGCAACGGCAGGTAGACGTACGACTCGATGTCGCAGTGGATGCCGGGGTAGCGGTTCCAGTACCAGGTGCCGCCGAAGTCGCCGCCCTTCTCGATCACCCGGACGGACCCGATCCCCGCCTGCCGGAGTCGTGCCCCGGCGAGCAGCCCGCCGAGCCCGCCGCCGATGACGACGACCTCCACCTCGTCCCGCAGGGGGTCGCGGGTGAGATCAGGATCGGCGTGCGGGTCGTCGGCGTAGTAGCCGAAGTCGCCGGAGGCGTCGCGGTACTGCGCGGCGCCGTCGGGGCGGAGGCGGCGCTCCCGCTCGGCCCGGTACCGGGCGCGCAGTGCGTCCAGGTCGAGGTCTTCCGGAACGGCGTCGGAGACGGACAACACAGGGGAAAGCCTTTCGCTCAAAGGGTTTTCAGACCGCGGACCAGCCGTTGTCGACCGGGAGGACGACGCCGGTGATGTTGGACGCGGCGCGGGAGGCGAGGAAGACGATCGCGGCGGCCTGCTCGTCGGCGTCCGCGACGCGGCCGGCGTTGGGCAGGTACCGGCCGACGACCTTCGGGCCGTGCCCGGCGGGGTCGGGGGAGGTGGAGATGCCGGTCGCCGTGGCGCCGGGCGCGATCGCGTTGGCCCGCACGCCCGAGTCCCGGTACATCACCGCGACCGAGCGCATCAGGCCGACCAGGCCCGACTTCGACGCGGTGTAGGCGAGTCCGGCGGCGCTGCCGCGCAGGGCGGCCTCCGACGCGGTGTAGACAATGGCGCCGTCGCCGCTCGCGAGCAGGTGCGGCAGCGCGACGCGGGTCAGCCGGAACGGCGCGGTCAGGTTGACGGCGAGGAGCCGGTCCCACTCCGCGTCGGAGACGTCGGCCGCCGCCGTCATCGAGTCCATCACCCCGGCGTTGCACACCAGCACGTCCAGGCCGCCGAACGCGCTCACCGCCGTGGCGACCACCTCGTCGGCCACGGCGGACTCGGTCAGGTCGCCTGCAACGGCCAGCGCGGTGCCACCGTCCTGCGTGATCCCCTCGGCCAGGGCCTGGGCGGCGTCGCCGTTGACGTCGGCCACCACCACTTTCGCGCCCAGCCGGGCGAACTGACGGGCCGCCGCCCGCCCGATGCCCGAGCCGGCGCCGGTCACGACGACGCTGCGGCCGTCCAGGTCACTGTTCGTGGTCATGGCCTCACCGTACCGACTTATTGGCACACTGCGCCACTATGTCGTGTCGAGACAAAAAGTAGGATGTGGAGCACACAGGACGGAGGTGGCATGCCCAGCCATCAGCAGACCCGCGCGGCCGAGCGGACCGGACGCCCGCCGCTGACCGAGCGGCGCAAGGCGGAGACCAGGCTGGAGGTCGCGCGCGCGGCCGTCCGCCTCTTCCTGGCCAAGGGGGTCGCGGACACGTCCGTCGAGGAGATCGCGGCACTGGCGGGCATCTCCACGCGCACGCTGTGGCGCTACTTCCCGAGCAAGGAGAGCTGCGTGATGCCGCTGCTGGCCGGCGGGATCGAGCAGACGGCGGCGCGGTTGCGGACGTGGAGCGCCGATCAGGGCGTGTCCGACCTGGTCAGCACGCTCGCCGCCGGTCACGCCGAGTCGCCGGAGGTCGCGGCCGAGATGCTGAACCTGGTCCGGCTCACCCGCACCGACCCCGGTCTGCGCGCCGTCTGGCTGGAGGCGCACCGGGAGGCCGAACCGGCGTTCGCCGAGGCGCTCGCCCACCGCGCGGGGCTGACCGAGCCCGACCTGGCCACCGCGATCCAGGCCGCGATGATCAACGGAGCCCTGAGGGTGGCCGTGGAGCACCACGCGTTCAACGCCGAGACGCCGGCGTCCCTCGCGGCGGCGACCGCCGAAGCGCTCACGATCGCGGCGCGAGGACTACCGGCGTAGGCCTTCCAGACGATCTTCGCGACGTCTTCTCCGGAAGGGCACCTCGCGGAGCAACCCCCTCGGATCCGACGCGTCCGACAAGGCGAAATCGACTTGGGGGTACGAAATGCGCACTTTCACCACATTGTTGTTCGCCTGTCTCGCCCTGACCGCGTGTGCCGAGCACCGGATCGAGGCGGACCCGACTTTCCTCGTTCTCGATGTCGGCGAAACCACGTACGACATCAACGTGACCGGCGGCCGGCCGGACGACCTGCGAGCGGACAACTGGCACCGGGTGAACGTCGACAAGGCGGAGTTCGCGACCGAGGTGAAGAAGGGTGACCACGTGATCTGCCATTTGACGGAGACCGACCGGGTGCGGATCACGCAGTGCCGGCCGTCATGAGCTGCGGTGATCGGGTCGTGCCGACCCGGTGGTCTCACGCACCGTGACGGCTGTTCGCCCCATTTCCGCATCTTTCGTTGCAATCATCCGAATAGCGGGCACCGTCAACCGTCAAGAGCGCTGAACCGCTTCACGCCATTGGCGGGCGAGTGGGCGTGACGACCTTCCATACGTTGAGTGGCGGAACCGGCACAGGTTCCATTCTTCGCACCCTGCAAGCGAGGAGAACCCCAATGTTCAGGAAAGTCGTCCTGTCCGTCGCGCTCGCCGCGGCCACGACGGTCGTCGCACCCCTCACCGGCCAGGCGTCGACCGGCGAAGCGCCGATCAACGCGGCGGCGGTCACCGTCTACTACGACACCAGCAGCGCACCCACGTTCGCGAGCGCCATCCGGCAAGGCGCGGCGAACTGGAACGCGCGGGTCAGCAACGTGAAGCTGGTGGAGAACCGCAGCGCGGCCACCCTGCGCTACCGCGAGGGCAACGACCCGCGCGGGTCGTACGCCTCCACCAACGGCCACGGCAGCGGCACCATCTTCATCGACTACACGCAGGCCCGGCAGTACTACGTCACCCGCATCACCGCGCACGAGACCGGGCACGCCCTCGGCCTGCCCGACCACTACAGCGGCCCGTGCTCGGAACTGATGTCGGGCGGCGGCCCCGGCACGTCCTGCCGGGTCGCCACGCCGAACTCCGCCGAGGTCTCCAGGGTGAACTCCCTGTGGGCCAACGGGTTCTTCGGCACCTACGAATGGAAGACGATCTACGAGCAGGTTCCCGTCCACTCCTGACCGCGCACGACCGGGAGGCCTGAGTCCACAGCGGACTCAGGCCTCACGGCTTCGACGTGCCCGTGGGTGCGTCCGCGCCGACCGGCTGGGCTCATGACCGCGCGCCGCTCTACGGTGATGGCGTGGCCGACACCCGACAACGCCTGATCGACGGCGCGATCGAGACCCTCCGCACGCACGGTCTGACCGGCACGACGGCGCGGAGCATCGCGGCCACCGCGGGCGTCAACCAGGCGCTCGTCTTCTACCACTTCGGCACGGTCCACGACCTGCTCCAGGCCGCGTGCCTCGCCGCCACCGAGGCGAGGGTCGCGCCGTTCGCCGCGCGCCTCGACGACATCACGGACCTGCGGCAGCTCCTCGCGCTCGGCCGTGCCCTGCACACCGAGGAACGCGCCGAGGGCAACGTCATGGTGCTCGCCCAGTTGCTCGCGGGCGCCCAGACCAGCCCCGAGCTCGCCGAGGCCACCGCGGCCGCGCTGCAGCTGTGGATCGCCCCGATCGAGCGCGCCCTGACCAGGCTGCTGGCCGGCTCGCCGCTGGCCGAGCTGATCGACACGGCGGGGCTCGCCCGTGCGGTCAGCGCGGGGTTCATCGGCCTGGAGCTGTACGAGGGAGTCGACCCGGAAGGGGCGAAGGCGGCCCTCGACGCACTCGACCGGCTCGCCGTGCTCATCGAGGTCGTGGACGACCTCGGGCCCGTCGCCCACCGGGCCCTGCGCGCCAAGCTCCGCAAGAAGACCCGCGAGTTTTGAGCATCTGCTCAAAACTTCGGCTACCCTCCGATTTGAGCGATCGCTCAACCGGGAGGGGGTCTCATGGCGCGACGACGAACGCTTTACGTGGAGACGCTGATCCGGGCCGACCTCGACGCGGTGTGGCGGCTCACCCAGGAGCCGCGCCCGCACCAGCGGTGGGACCTGCGGTTCACCTCGATCGACTACCTGCCCAAGGAGAGCGAGGACGCCGAGCAGCACTTCCGCTACGCGGTCCGCGTGCTCGGGCTGGAGGTGGGCGGGGTCGGCGTCAGCGTCGGTGAACGCGTCAAGCCGGACGGGTCGCGGACGTCCGCGCTGCGGTTCAGCTCGGCGCACCCGTTGTCGCTCATCCGCAGCGGGGCGGGCTACTGGCGGTACGTGCCGACCGGCGACGGCGTCCGGTTCCTCACCGGCTACGGCTACCGGCCGGGCTGGGGACGTCTCGGCGCCCTGGCGGACCTCCCGTTCCGCCGGCTGATGGGCTGGGGCACGGCCTGGTCGTTCGACCGGCTCCGGCTCTGGCTCGAACGCGGCGTCACGCCGGAGGAGTCGCTCAGGCACGCCCTGGCGGACGCCGGCACGCGACTCGCCGTCTGCGCGGCCGCCTGGGCGACCGCGCCGACCGTCCTCGCCGCCGCCCTCACCCTCGGCGCGCTGCTGGCGCCGCCGTTGCCGTCCACCCCGGCCGCCAGGAGGTGCCGGCGGACGCCGCCGGACCGCCGTTCGTCCACCGCACCGGCCACCCTGTCCACTTTGGAGCACCCGTGACGTCGATCTTCCAGCGCGCCCTCGGCGACGACTTCGACCGCCTGCACCCGCAGCTGCGACGCCGGTTCGGGTTCGGCAGCGACGACGGCATCGCCTGCGTGGGCACCGGAGTCATGGACCGGGTGTGGCACGGCCGCGGCTTCACCAGGCCGTTCCTCTGGCTCGGCGCCCAGCGGCACATCCTGCTGCCGAGCCGCGGCAGCGACATCCCGTTCACCATCCAGAACTACCCGTACCGCGACTCGCTGGGCAGGGAGACGGTGACCTTCGTCCGCACCTTCGTCTTCGACCGGCCGAAGCGCTGGGACGCCACGATGATCTACAGCCCCGAACGCGGCTGCGTCGTCGACTACCTGGGCACCCACCAGCACGTCTCCGTGGATCTCCACCTGAGCGTCGACGACGGCGGCGCGCTCGTGATCCGCAGCGGCGAGCAGCGCTTCCACGAGGGCCCGCTGCACTTCCGCATCCCCGCCCTGGTGACCGGCACCGCGCAGGTCCGCGAGTCCTACGACGAGGACGCGGGACGGTTCCGCATCGACGTCGAGGTCACCAACCACCGGTTCGGGCCGCTCTTCGGCTACCACGGCACCTTCACCTGCACCTTCCCGGACGCCGCCGACGCGCCGCAGTCGATCAAGCCGGTCCGGGAGCAGGCGAGGGCCTAGCCCGACCGGAATTCAGGCGACGCGCGGCCGTCCGGCCTGCGAACCTGTCGCCATGACGGCGTTCGCGTGCAAGGCCTGCGGGACGGTCGTGACCGCCGACCTGACCGAGGTCGCCTTCCCGGCGGACGCGCCCGGCGACGAGCCCCCGGTGCCCCGCCTGGACCGGGGCACCTTCGCCCTGGACCCTGACCCGTTCGGGCCACCGTCCGAGCCCTCGCCCGACAACCCTCAGATCCACGTGTGGGCGGGCCCGAGGGAGACGGTTCTGATCCACCCCGAGGACGCCCGGAACCTCCGGCGCCATCGGGACCGGAGCCGCCTGAACGGGTGCTGCGACCTGGACGGACTGGACGGCCCCAACCTGGTCTGCGGCAACTGCGGCGCCGAGCTCGCCACCGAGCGGTCCGACTGCTGGGTCACCTGGCACGACGTCCGGCTGCAGCCGGAGGCGGTGACCCGGGATGGCTGACCCGGCCTCGTTCACCGACCGGGAGAACTGGACCGGCGGCTTCTACGAGCTGTCGCTGGAGATCGGCGACCACGACGACGCCCGCCTCGAACGCGCACTGACCGCGTTGTGGCAGGCGGCGGGGATCACCGGCCCCTACGCCGACCAGCGCCGCGAACCGGCCGACCAGCAGGAGGTCCCCGCCACACCGGCGTCGCTGCACGAGTTCGGCCACCTGTACGGCGTCGCCGAGCCGTTGGGCACCGCGGTCGTCTGCGGCTGCTACGTCAGCCGCTTCGACGACGCCGAGGACTGGCTGAACCTCTACCTCCCGCTGGGCGCGCTGGCGAACACGGACCGCCGGATCGGCGCCTTCCCGTTCGGCCCGGAGGGGGGACCGCAGTCACTGGCCTGGCGAACCCGCCTGGACGGCTGGCTCGCCACCGTGGCGGCCCGCGTGTTCGACGAGGTCGGCTTCAGGGTGGGCCTGATCGGCTTCGAACTGGACTACGTCACCGCCGCGGAACTGGCCGGTGAGGTCCCCGACCAGCGCTGGAACGGTTACCTGCTGCCCGCAGACGGCCGCCTGCGCCACTTCCCGGCGAACCGCTGACCGGCGGCGCGGAGGCGTCGGGCACGGGTCAGGTGGTCTGAACCTTATGCCCAATTGGTATGTACCACTGCGGTACTTCGCCGTCGTACGGTCTGCGCGCAATCACCCTGCGTGCAAGGAGCGGACATGAACCGCAAGCTCATCGCCGCCGCCACAGCGGCGGTAACAGCGGCCGGGCTCAGCATCGCGGTGGCGCTGACGACCAGCGCCACCGCGGCCGACCAGACCGACCCTGCCCTGATCGCCGCGATGGCCCGTGACCTGGGCATCTCCTCGGGCCAGGCGCGGGAGCGCCTCGCCGCCGAGAAGACCGCCGGCGAGACCGACGCCGCGCTGAGGTCGAGCCTCGGCCCGGCGTACGCCGGATCCTGGCTGGACGGCACCGGCCACACCCTCACCGTCGCGGTCACCGACCCGGCGCTGGCGGGAACCGTGCGGTCGCGCGGCGCCGTCGTGACCACGGCGAAGCACAGCGCGTCCGCCCTGGACGGCGCGAAGATCAAGCTCGACGCCAGGGCGACCGCGGCCCCTGACGCCGTGCCCGGCTGGTACGTCGACGTGCGCGCCAACAAGGTCGTCGTGCTCGCCCGCGCCGGCGGCGAGGAGCAGGCCAGGGCGTGGGCGGCCGACGCGGGCCTGCGCGGCGACGTCGTCGCGGTCGAGGCCAGCACCGAGGACCCGAAGCCGCTGATCGACATCGTCGGCGGCACCGCCTACGGCATCCCCGGCGGCGGCCGCTGCTCCATCGGCTTCGCCGTCGAGGGCGGCTTCGTGACGGCGGGCCACTGCGGCGCCACCGGCGGCCGCACGACCAACCCCGCCGGCACCATCCAGGGCAGCAGCTTCCCGGGCAACGACTACGCCTGGGTCCGCGCCGACGCGGGCAACACCCCGCGCGCCCTGGTCAACCGCTACCCGGGCACCGTCCCGGTCGCGGGTTCCCAGGAGGCCGCGGTCGGCTCCTCGGTCTGCCGTTCCGGCTCCACCACCGGCTGGCGCTGCGGCACCATCCAGCAGAAGAACGCGTCCGTCACCTACCCCGAGGGCACCATCACCGGCCTGACCCGCACCAACGCCTGCGCCGAGCCCGGCGACTCCGGCGGCTCGTGGCTGACCGGCGACCAGGCCCAGGGCGTCACCTCCGGCGGTTCCGGCAACTGCCAGACCGGCGGCACCATCTACTTCCAGCCGGTCACCGAGATCCTGCAGGCCTACAACCTGCGCCTGATGACCACCGGCGGTCCGACCACGACCACCCCGCCCACCAGCACGACGACCACGACCACGCCTCCCGGTAGCGGCACGTGGGCCCCGTACACCAGCTACGGCAGCGGCGCCCAGGTCACCTACGACGGCGCGACCTACCGCGTCATCCAGCCGCACACGTCCGTCCCCGGCTGGGAGCCGCCGAACACCCCCGCCCTCTGGCAGCGGGTCTGACAGCGGCGCCCCCGGCGGCAGCCGCCGTCGGGGGCGCACCTAGGCCTTGAGGGCCTGGTCGAGGTCGTCCCACAGGTCCTCGGCGTCCTCCAGGCCGACGGACAGCCGCAGCAGCCGCTCGCTGATGCCGGCGGCCTCGCGGTCCTCCTCCGCCATGACGTGGTGGCTGAGCGAACCGGGGTGCTGCAGGAGCGTGTCGGTGCTCCCGAGGCTGACCGCGGGGGTGATCAGCCGGACCGCGCCGATCACCGCGTGCGGGTCGCCGACGACCTCGAACGACAGGATCGCGCCACCGCCGCGCAGCTGGCCGCTCGGCCGACCACCGGTCAGCCCGGGGTAGTGGACGCGGGAGACGGCGGGGTGCGTGGCGAGCCGGGCCGCGAGTACCGCGGCGGTCTCCGACGCCGCCGCCATCCGCACCGGCAGCGTGGAAAGGCCGCGCAGCAACAGATAGCCGGACAGCGGGTGCAGGTTCGAGCCCGCGACGAAACGCATCTGGCGCAGCACCCGTGCGTGTTCCTCCTTGCACGCCACCACTCCGGCGAGCACGTCGCTGTGGCCGCCGAGGAACTTCGTGGCGCTGTGCAGCACGATCGCGGCGCCGAACTCCACCGGCCGTTGCAGCACCGGCGTGGCAAAGGTGTTGTCCACCAACAAAGGCACGTTCCCGCACACGTCGGCGAGCGCGCGCAGGTCGACCTCCCCGAGCGTCGGGTTCGCCGGCGTCTCGACGATCACGAACGCGGTGTCGTCCCGCAGCGCGGCCTGGACCTCGGGAAGCGACGTCACCCAGCTGACGGTGGTGCCGAGCAGCCCGGAGCCGAGCAGGTGGTCGCTGGTGCCGTACAACGGCCGCCAGGCCACCACGTGCCTCCTGCCCGCCGCCACCCCGGCCATCAGGCACGCGGTGAGCGCCGCCATGCCCGAGGCGAACGCCACCGCCGCCTCGCACCCCTCCAGCTCGGCCAGCGCCTCCTCGAACCGGGCCACCGTGGGGTTGCCGACGCGGGCGTAGACCGGCATCCCGGGTGCCTGCTCACCCGTGCCGAGCACGTCGAGCCGCGCCGCCTCACCGCGGCTGTCCCGCGACGGGTAGGTGGTGGACAGGTCGATCGGCACCGCGTGCAGGCCGAGATCGGTCAGGTCGTCCCGGCCGGCGTGCACGGCACGGGTGCGCAAGCTGTGTTCGGAGGACATGCCACGACGGTGGCACGCGGTCCGGAATCGCAGTCGAGTTCCCGGTCTATATTCGGCACCCGGCCACATCTCCGAACCAGGGCCGGGCCAAGGCGTCCGGTGACGTCACCAGCGGAACGAGGTGCGGGAGTGTCCACTCACGACGGTGACGTCACCGACCTGCTCGACTCGGTCGACGTCGCGATCCTGCGGGAGCTCCAGCTGGACGGCCGGCTCACCAACAAGGTCCTGGCCGCCCGCGTGGGCGTCGCACCGTCGACCTGCCTGGACCGCACCGCGCGGCTGCACCGGCTGGGCGTGATCACCGGCTACCACGCGGCCGTCTCGCCGGCCGCGATCGGCAACGGCGTCCAGGCGCTGCTCGCCATCCAGTTCCAGGCCCACTCGCTGCCGCTGGTCGACCCGTTCGTCGACTTCGTCCTCGGCCTGCCGGAGGTCAGGTCGTTGCTGCACGTGACCGGTGGCGACGACTTCCTCGTCCAGGTGTCCTGCAAGAACACGGCCGATCTGCAACGGCTGGTGCTCAGCTTCACCGCCCGCCGCGAGGTCGGCCGCGTGCAGACCCATCTCGTCTTCGAGTCGTGGGAGGGCGGCCCGCAGGTCCCGTTGCCGGGCAGCGGGCGCCGCCGGGGCTGACCCCGCCTGAGCGGGATCAGCCGTGCGGCTGGTCAGATGCTGAAGCCACCGTCGACGGTCAGCAGCTCACCCGAGATGAACGCCGCCTTGTCGCTGGCCAGGAAGGCGACCGCCCTGGCGATGTCCTCCGTGACGCCGAAGCGCCCGAGTGGTGTCATCGCCACCTGGGCGGCACCGAACGGCCCGTCCGCCGGGTTCATGTCCGTGTCGACCGCGCCCGGCTTGACGACGTTCACGGTGATGCCGCGCGGGCCGAGGTCGCGTGCCCAGCCGCGGGCGAGCTGGTCGACGGCCGCCTTGCTCGCGGCGTACTCCGCGACGCCGGGCGTGGCGATCCGGTCGGAGACGATGCTGCCCACCAGGACCACGCGGCCGCCGTCGGGCAGGAACCGCGTCGCGGCGTGCGTGGTCACGATGGGGCCCAGCACGTTGGTGGCCAACATCTTCTGGACGCCGTCCAGGAGCTCCAGGTCGAGCTGGTCGACCGTGCCCTGCACCGCGACGCCGGCGGAGTTGACGAGCACGTCGATCCGGCCGCCGAGGAACTCCGCGGCCTGCTCGACGGCGGTCGACGCCTGGTGGGGCTCCGACTGGTCGCATTGCACGGCAAGGGCTTTCGCCCCGAGGGCGGTCAGTTCGGCGACGACCGCCTCCGCCTGCTCCCGCGAGTTCCGGTAGGTGATGACGACATCGGCCCCCTCGCGGGCGAGCTCGCGGGCGATCCCGGCGCCGATGCCCCGGGACCCTCCGGTCACGAGAGCGGTTTTTCCTTGCAGCGACTGGGACATGAGTGAATTCCTCGCGCTTTCGGCAGGTTCGTTGGGAACGCCGCCGAAGCTAGAGGTTCTCATTAGTGAGAAGGTCAAGCGGAGTGGCGCGGGCCACAGCGCGACGTGACAGCGGCCCAACATTCCCAATAATGTGAAGGTTCGGCGCCGGCGTCGGGCGGCCCATGCGGACGAGGAGTGTCACGTGAACATCGGAGCCCTGGCGGAGCGGACCGGGGTCAAGCCGCGGCTGCTCCGGTACTACGAGGAGGTCGGCATCCTGCACCCGGTGCGCAGCCCGAACGGGTACCGCACGTACGGGGAGCCCGCCGTCGGCCGGGTCCTGCAGATCCGGGAGATGATCGAGTCCGGGCTGACGACGGACATGATCCGCGAGGTGCTGCCGTGCATGGAGGCCGCGAAGACCCCGCAGGACATCGAGATGTGCCCGGCGTCGAAGGACCTGGACGGGTTGCGCAAGCAGCTCGCCGGCATCGAACGGCGGCTGGACGTGTTGCAGCGCAACCGCGACGCCATCAAGGCGTACCTGAGCGCCTGGGAGAAGACCCTGGCCGCGAAGGAGAAGGCCGCTCGGCAGGCGGGCTGATGTGTCCTTCCTGGACGGTCAGGCGGTCGCGGTTACCATGCAGGGCATGGCTTCCCCTGTGAACGAGCTGGGCGAGTTCCTCCGGGCCTCCCGCGAACGACTCGACCCGGCGGCGTTCGGGTTCGCGGGCGGGGTGTCGGGACGTCGCGTGCCTGGGTTGCGGCGGCAGGAGGTCGCGGTGCTCGCGGGCGTGAGCGTCGACTACTACGCCCGGCTGGAACAGGGCCGCGAACGCAACCCCTCCGCACAGGTGATCGGCGCGATCGGGGGAGCGCTGCGGCTCCCGGCGGACGCGCGGGAGCACCTGCACCGGCTGGCTGGTCTCCAGCCCGGCACCGCCCTGGACGTGCGCGGGGACCAGGTCCACCCGGCGCTGCTGGAGCTGCTGGAGGCGTTCCCGCGGGCCGCCGCGTACGTGCTGGGCCCCGCGTTCGACGTGCTGGCCGCGAACGCGGTCGCCGAGGCTTTGCTGTCGCCGTTCGGGCAGGAGCGGAACATGCCGCGCATCCTGTTCACCCACCCGCTGGCGAAGCAGGTCTTCACGGACTGGGAGCTGCTGCGCGGCGCGACCGTGCACGCGTTGCGCCTCAACGCCGGTCGCTTCCCCGGCGAGGACTCCATCGCCGCGGTCGTCGAGGAGCTGTCCGAATGCTCGGCGGAGTTCGGTCGCCTGTGGAACGGCCACGACGTCGGCGGGCTCACCCGCGCGTTCAAGGTGTTCGTGCTGCCCGGTGCCGGACGGATCGAGCTGACCTACCAGACCTTCGACGTGCACGACGCTCCCGGCCAGCAGCTGCTGGTGGGCACGCCGCAGCCCGGCAGTCCGAGCGAGGAGGCCCTCGCGCGCCTCGTCGGTGGGTAGGTGTGGCGCACCCCGGCTGACACGGCCTCCCTCCGCGGCGTCTCCCGCTGTTCCATGGTGACGACGGTGATCACTGCCGTCTTCACCGCGGAACGGGAGCACGCAAGCATGTCCACGCACACGGCCTTCACCATGACTATCGGCGGCAGGGCCGTCCACGGCCGCACCACCTTCGCCGTCGTCGACCCCGCGACCCTGCGCACCGCCGGCGAGGCACCGGACTGCACGCCGGAGCAGCTGGACGAGGCCGTCACCGCGGCGCGCCGCGCGCAACCGGCGTGGGCCGCGCTGAGCGAGACGGACCGGCAGCGGCACCTCGTCGCGATCGCGGACGTGGTGGACGCCCACGTCGACGAACTGGCGAGGCTCGTCGTCGGGGAACAGGGCAAGCCGCTCGCACTGGCCGTCGGCGAGGTCGGCGGTCTCGCCCACTGGCTGCGCGAGACCGCGACGCTCGGCCTGCCGGTCACCGTCAACCAGGACGACGCCGAGCGCCGCTCGGTCACCACGCACGTCCCGCTCGGGGTGGTCGCGGCGATCACGCCGTGGAACTACCCGCTGGGCCAGCTGGGTTTCAAGCTCGGCCCGGCACTGCTGGCGGGCAACGCGGTGGTGCTCAAGCCGTCCACCTTCACCCCGCTCTCGGCGTTGCGGCTGGGGGAGCTCCTGCGCGACGTGCTGCCGCCCGGCGTGCTGAACGTCGTCTCCGGTGGTGACGACCTGGGCCCTCGGGTGACCGCGCACCCCGGGTTCGACAAGATCAGCTTCACCGGCTCGACCGAGACCGGCCGCGCGGTGGCCGCGAGTGCCGCCGCCACCCTGGCGCACGTCACCCTGGAACTGGGCGGCAACGACCCCGCGATCGTCCTTCCGGACGTCGACGTCGACGCCGTGGCGGAGCAGTTGTTCTGGGCGGCGTTCGCGAACTCCGGCCAGATCTGCGTTGCCACCAAAAGGCTTTATGTCCACACCGACGTGTACGACCGGCTCGTGGCCGCACTGACGAAGATCGCGGCCGACGTCCGCGTCGGCAACGGGCTGGACGAGGGCGTGCAGCTGGGACCGGTGTCCCACGGCCGTCAGCACGCCAGGATCGTCGACCTGCTCGACGACGCCCGTGCCCACGGCTACGAGTTCCTCACCGGCGACGTGGGGGAGACGGACGGCTACTTCGTCCGGCCCACGATCATCGGCGACCCGCCGGACGACGCGCGCATCGTGCGGGAGGAGCAGTTCGGGCCGGTGCTCCCGGTGCTGCGGTTCTCCGACGTCGACGACGTGGTGGACCGCGCCAACGCGGGCGAGTACGGCCTGGGCGCCTCGGTGTGGACGGGCGACCCAGACGCCGCCGTCGCGCTCGCCCGGCGCCTGCGGGCCGGCACGGTGTGGATCAACGAGGTCATGCACCTCTCCCCGCACGTGCCGTTCGGCGGCATGAAGCAGTCGGGCCTGGGCGTGGAGAGCGGCGTCGCCGGACTGCTCGAGTTCACCGAGCGCCAGACCGTCACCGTCAGGCGCTGACCCGCTCTCACGGCGTGACGGCCGCCCGCAGCCAGTCCGGCACGTGCTCGTCGGCGCGCGGGAACAGCTCCAGTTCCCGCGCGTGCGCCGGAGCGGGCGGCGGGGTGCGGAAACGCGGGCCGTCCTGGCGGTTGTACTCGATCGCGTAGTTGTCCGGGTAGTCGAGCCAGTAGGTGGCGTGCAGCCAGGTGCCGCGTTCGGGGCGGGCCATCCCGGCGCGCAGGCGGGCGAACAGGTCGCGGGCCTCGTCGGGCAGGTCCCAGCCGAACATGCCGCCGTTCGTCATGCGCAGCAGGCCGCCCGCCTCGACGTGGTCGCCGAGGGCCTTGTAGTCGACCTGGAGGTGGCTCCAGCCCGCTGGCAGGTCCAGCACGAGCCGTCCGGTGATCTGCTGGAGCAGCTCGTCCTGCTGGACCGGGTTCAGCGGTTCCGTCATGGTCTCAGTATCCCGCAGTCGGTCGGTCGTCGTCGGTCAGCTTGGCGCGCAGCCAGCCGGGGACGTGCTCCGGCGCGCGCGGGAAGTGCTCCAGGTCGAGCGCCCAGTCGTGCGGGCTCAGGTCCGGGGACCACTTCGGGTCGAAGTCGTGGTTGTAGGTGACGTGGAACGCGTCCGGCGGGTCCATCGTGTACCGCAACGAGAACCACGTGCCGCGCTCGTCGTCGTACATCAGCTCGCGCAGCTCCCGCAACGCCGTCCCCACCGACAGCGGCAGGTCCGCGGCCGGGCTGGAGTGGTCGGGCATCAGCACGGTGAGGGACATCCAGTCCTGCGTGACGGACACCGACGCGCGCAGGTCGATCCGGAACCAGCCCGCCGGGGCACCGCCGGCCAGGTCGCGGCCGATCTTCTGGAGCAGCTCCTGCTGCCGCTCACGGGGTGGGCGGGGGGAGGACGACGCGGTTGTTCCTGGCGGGTTCGGGGACATTGTGGAAGCTCCTGATCTCCTGTTCGACCCTGGGCGGCGGCGGGTCGGACACCGTGAGGTGGTAGCGCACGTGCAGCTTGTCGGGCGTGTGGATGTCCGGCGTGGTGCGTTCGGCGAAGAAGTCGACCCGGTCCACGGTCGTGCCGTCGACCGCCGCGCGCCGGGCGATGTCCTCCTCCATCCGCCGCCAGGTGTCGTCCGTGGACGCGCCGTCGATCTTCATCGGCCGGTTCTCGAAGGCCCACTGCGGGACGTGGTTGATCCGCTCGCCGGGACCGCCGCCCTCGAACGCCACGATGTGGCCGCCGTCGAACTTGAACAGCTCGGACCGGTTCCCGTAGTAGTTGAACGGCGCGTACTCGCCCGCGGCCGGGTTCTTGTACCCGTCCGGGCCACCGCTCGCGATCCGGCCGGTGTCGGGCTGGACGCCCTCGCCGGGCGAGCCCGGCTCGACCCCGCGCCGCGGCCCCCAGAAGTCCTCGGCCCTGGTGCCGCTCGGCGGGTACACCGGGCGACCGCTCGCGGCGACCGTGTCGCCGTGCACGTCCGTCCGGTACATCTGCTGGGGCACCTGGGGATCCATGCCGTCCAGGTGCCGCGGGCCGACCGCGAACGTCGTGTTCGGCGCCGGGACCGGCAGCCCCGCGTCCCACGTCTGCGCGGTGCCGAGTTCGGGGTTGAAGCCCTCGGCGCTGTTGCCCGACCAGGTGTGCACGTGCGACACCCGGCCGTCGGCGTCGGTGTAGAACGTGCCGTGCCAGTCGCCGTTCTCGTTGTAGACGTCGTACCGCGCGTGCGGCTCCAGCGGGTTGTCCGGATCGTTGCCGCGCAAGGAGAACGGGCCGTCGCCGTCCGGCGCCGGGTTGTAGTTCTCGTGCGGCGGCATCGACCGGTAGTTCCCGTCGGGGCCGCCGGGCGGGTTCCACTCCACGGCGGGTGGCGTGCGGCTCTGGTCGAAGTCGTCGAAGCGGTCGGCGGGGCGGTGGTCCGGGTTGTTCTGACTGTTCTGGCTGTTCTGGCTTTCGGGCGTGGTGTCCGCGTTGCCCGGTGTGGTGTCCGGATGGGACGGTCCGGCGTCGGGAACCTCCTGGCCGCGGAACGTGTGCGTGCCGATCCCGGTGTCCACCTGGTACACGACACCGGGCTGGGGCCGTGCGGTGTCCGGGTTGATGGGGACACCCGAGCTGTTGCGGGTGTTCGGCACGCTCGTGTCGACGTGCGTGACGTTGCGGTTCGCGTCCGTGTAGTAGGTGCCGCGCACCGAGCCGTCCGGGTTGTGGACGACGACGCGCGAGTTCGGCTCCAACGGCGGCCCACCGTTGAAGTCGAGGACGCGCTGGTTCGGGTCGACCTGAAGGTCCTGTCGCGGCAGGTTCTCGGGCGGGTCCCACGACACGGTCCGCTGCGGCGTGGGGTCGCGCCCCTCCGGCGGGTCGCTGACCGTGTTGTCCCGAGCGGCGCGATCCCGTGCGTCGTCCGGCTCCAGCCCGTGCTTGTCGGCGTCGTTCGTCCCGGGCACGAACCCGTCGTCGCTCGCCTTGCCCCGACTGCCGTCCGGACTGTGCGTCTCCCACTCGCCGTTCGGAGGGATGCGCGGCCGGCGGGTGCCGTCGGGCCCCACCTCGGCGTCACTGGTGTAGACGCGGCCGTTGCTGTCGGTCCAGGCGGGCTTGGTGGGCGCGAGGACGTCCGCGCCGGTGTGCCGCGAGAGCCGCGAGGCGAAGTCGTTCGACCCCGCGTCACACCCGATCAACCGGATAGGCGTCCGGCCGTCCCACCCGTTGCGCCGCAACAGATCCCCGTACTCCTCGGGGCTGTACGCGTGGCCGCCGATGCGGGCCCGGCCGTCCGGCGAGATGTGCACGTCGGCGGTGAAGTACCGCGGGTCGTGCGGAACCCGGCGCGGCAGATCGCCCATCTCCGAGTCACCCCGGTGGTGCGAGATGCCGGCGGGCGTCGTCTCGCCGTGCCGCGCGTGTGCTGCGTCGATGTCCGGCCGCTCGACCGTGCCGGGGTCGTGCGGCGGTGACCAGGGGTCCTGGTCGGGCCGGTGGTGCGGGGGCGGTTCGGTGGTGTGCCGGGGAGGCGGGCTGTCCGGTGTGTGGCGTGGTGCCGGTGGGTCTGGGTGATGGCGGGGTGGTGGGCTGTCTAGGGGGCGGTTCGGGGTGTGTGGGGACGACGGCGCCGGGCCCCGGCTCTGCGGGCCGGTGTGGGGCGTGCCGCCGGGTGACGGGGCGCGGTGGGGTGGTCCGGCGTGCGACGGACCGGCGTGTGACGGACCGGCGTGTGACGGACCGGCGTGTGACGGACCGGCGTGTGACGGACCGGCGTGTGACGGACCGGCGTGTGACGGACCAGCGTGTGACGGACCAGCGTGTGACGGACCAGCGTGTGACGGGCGGGCGTGTGATGGACCGGCCTGCGATGGACTGGTGTGCGACGGGCCGGTGTGTGGCGGACCGGCCTGCGACGGGCTGGCGTGCGACGGGCCGGCGTTGCCGGGCGCGTTGCGTTGCGGGCTCGGGTTGCCGGGCGCGTTGTGGGACGGACTGGTGTTGCCAGGTGTGTTGCGTTGCGGGCTCGCGTTGTGGGAAGGGCTCGTGTTGCCGGGCGCGTTGCGCTGCGGTCCGTTGTGGGGCGGCCCCGAGTTCGCCGGTCCGTTGTGGGGCGGTCCGGAGTGGACCGGGCCGTTGCCGGGACTCGCGTGCGACGGACCAGCCTGAGGCGCGCCGCTCGGTGAGGTGCCACCGCGGGAAGGGCTGTGCGCGCTCGGCGCGGTGTGCGACGGGCCGCCCGGACCTCGGCCTGCCGGTGCGGAGGAGCCGAGGTCGCCCCGGCTTCCGGGCGTACCGGTCCAGCCGCCGGAGCCGGGACGTGCAGCGCCACCACCGGGAGCAGTGCCGCCCGGCGTGCCACCGGGAGCACCTCCGTGCATGCCGCCGGCGGGCATGCCGCCGGTCGGCTGCGTACCGCCTGGCGTGGGCTGGCCGGTCTGGGGGCCTCCGGTCTGGTGCTGGCCGGGGCGCACGGGAGCGTCTGGCGTGGCCGTCGTCGACGCCGAGGTCGACGCCGAGGTCTGGTCGAACCGCGCCGGAGGTGGTGCGGAGTGACCACCACCGGCACCGCCTGCGCCAGAGGCGTGTGGGCCGCCGCTGTTGGTGCCGCCAGATCCGTGTGGGACGCCGCTGTTCGTGCCATCAGCGCCGTGCGGAGCACCACTGTTGGTGCCGCTGCCGCCGTGTGGATTGCCGCCGTGTGTGCCGACACCACCATTGGCGTGGGAGCCAGGGAGGTTTCCTCCGACCGCGGACTGACCGTGTGGTTCGCCGCGGCCGCCAGCGGAGTTGCCGCCGCCGGAGTTGCTACCACTGGAGTTGCCGCCGGGAGAGTTGCTGCCAGGGGAGTGGCTACCGGGGGAGTGGCCCCCTGGCGAACTGCCAGGGGCGTTGCCGCCGGGGGAGTTGCCGCCTGGCGCGGGCTGGCCCGGACCGCCTCGGCGGTCCCCACCTGGACCACCGCTCGGCCCGCGAGGCTCGCCCATCGGGCCGTTCCCACCTGGAGCCGGACCTCCGCGCAGCGGCGAGTCGCCGTCCAGCGTGCTGCCCGAGTCTCGCGCCGGCCGCGGCGGCGCGGTCGGCACGTCGCTGCTCGGGGAGTCCGCAGTGGCGGTGCTCGTCGTGTTGGTCGGCCGGGCCGGCGGTGTGTCGGATCCAGACCCGGAACCTGAGTCGGCGGACGGGCTTGAGGAGGTGTCGCCGCGGGGCGTGGTGGACGGCAGGTCGGTGTTGCGGTTGCCCGTCTGGAGGAAGCCGCCCCGCTTGATGTTCTTGGGGTCCAGGACGTCCAGGCCGGTGGCCTTGCCCGCGAGCTTGCCCACGACCTTCATGATCTTCTCGAAGACCTCGACCAGACGCTTCAGCAGCGGCGAGACCTTCTTGATGGTGTTCAGGAGGTCCTGGATGATCTTCGCGATCTTTGCGGCCCACTTCGAGATCGCCGTCACGGCCTGCGCGACGATCACCGGCGTGCCGAAGCCCAGGGTGAACACGGCTTCCAGGACCCACGCGATGAGCTTGCCCACCAGGTCGGCGATGAGGTCGCGCACCATCTCGCGCACGAACGCGACGACCATGCCCATCAGCCCGACGACGGTGCCCACGGTTCCGGCGGCGGAGGCGGCGCCGGTCAGGGCGTCGCCCTGGGCCTTCGCGTTGGCGCGGTAGGCGTCGGCGGCTGGGCCGGTCCACGCCGTGATGCCGGACTTGAGTGCCGCTTCGTGGTCCTGGGCGATCTTGCCCAGTTCGGTGGCCACGTTGTTCCACGTCGTCGAGTACGACTCGATCACCGGTGGGTCGCCGGCCAGCCAGTCGAGCATGTCCTTCAACGGCTGCACGTGTTCCATCAGGAACGACGCGGCGGAGGACAGCAGGGTGCCGAACGGGTCGATGGCCATCGCGGCGGCGTCCGCGGCGAGTCCGACCAGACCTAGGCCGCCCTCGATCCAGTTGCCGTCCTTGATGCCGTTGTAGGTGTCCATCGCGGACTCGGCGATGGAGATGCCGGTCGCCCAGCCGTTGTCGCCGGTGCCCGCGTTGAAGAAACCGCCCGGCTCGGCGGGCGGCGCGGCGACCAGTGGGTTCTCGCCTGCCATCAGACGCCCGCTCCCGCACAGTCGTCGACGAACACGGCGACACCTCCCCCTGATCACGTCCCGCGTACCGGGAGATCATGACTCAATGAGGTCCTGGGGCGTGCCGGAATTCCTCATCCGCCCGCCGTGATCATGAACACCGGATCACACACCGGCGTCCTGCACGCATCGGGCGACCTGGACGCGGTTGGCGACCTCCAGCTTCGCGAACACGCTGCCGACGTGCGTCTTGACGGTCGCGAGGCCCAGGTGCAGCGACTCGGCGATCTCGGTGTTGGACAGCCCTTCGGCGACCGCGGTGGCGACCTCGAGTTCACGGGCGGTCAGTCGCGCGAGCAACGCACGGGCCGCACGCCGCCGGGAGTCGTCCTGCCGGGTGACCACGTTGATGAGACGGCTCGTGACGCTGGGCGAGAGCATCGGCTCGCCCAGCGCGACGCGGCGCACGGCGGCGACGATGTCAGCGGGCCGGGTGTCCTTCACCAGGAACCCCGCCGCACCCTCGCGCAGCGCCGTGACGACCAACTCGTCGGTGTCGAACGTGGTCAGGACGACGATTCTGGCCGGAGATCCCCGGTCGCGGAGCTGCCGCAGTGCGGCCAGGCCGTCCATCCGGGGCATCCGGACGTCCATCAGGACGACGTCCGGCCTCTCCCGCACGACGACGTCGACCGCCTCGCGCCCGTCCGCCGCCTCACCGACGACGTCGACGCCCTCGGCGCCGCCCAGGATCATCAGCAGACCGGCCCGCACCAGGGGGTCGTCGTCCACGACGACCAGCCGCACGACGTTCAGCTCTGCCACGGCAACCTCGCGGTCACCACGAACGACCCGTCCGGACGCGCCCCGTGCGCGAACGTCCCGCCCACGAGCGCCGCGCGCTCGGCGAGCCCCAGCAACCCCACTCCAGGTGACGACACGACATCAGGGCCGTCGCCCAGCGGGTTGCTGACCTCCACTTCGAGCACGCCGCCGGCCACACCCGCGAGACGCACGACGACGGGCTCTCCGGGGGCGTGCCGCCTGGCGTTGGTCAGAGCCTCCTGCACGATCCGGAAAGCCGTGCGCGACAACGTCTCCGAGCACTCCAGCCCGAGCACCTCACCGCTGTCGAGCCGCACCGCCGACCCCGCCTCCCGCGCGTCGGCGAGCAGGGCGGGCAACTGCGCGAGCGTCGGCTGAGGAGGCTCGACGCCCGCGGTTCCGTCCGTCCGCAGCACGCCCAGCACCTCCCGCAGCTCGGCCAGCGCGAGCCGGGCGTTCTCGCCGATGGTGTGCGCCACCTCGGCCGTCTGCCCGCGATCGAGGTCGTCGCGGTAGGTGAGCGCCCCGGCGTGCAACGCCACCATGGAAATCCGGTGTGCCAACACGTCGTGCATCTCCCGTGCGATCCGATTCCGCTCCGCGTCCCGGGCCACCTGCGCGGCCAACGCCTGCTCCCGTTCCGCAGTGACAGCACGCTCGTTCAACGAAAGAACCAACGCACGGCGCGTAGCGACATAACGACCGACAACCACAGCCGCAGCGAAGAAGGCCCCGCTCAGCACAACGCTGCCGACCGGCTCGAACCCGCCGGCCTCGGTGAGCAGAAAACGGGGCCGATAAAGGAACTCCGACACGACCGACCCAGCGAGGAACACAGCAGCGGCGACCACCACCAGCCGCCGCCGAGCAGCGATCGAGACGACGGCCAGCGCGGTCGCCCCCAGAGCGGCCACCGACACGACGCAGGCGGCGCCGGCCAGACACGCCACGAGCAGCGGATGACGTCGCCGCAGCGGCAGCAACGCCAGCGCCACCACCCCGACCGCGAGGTCGAGCACCAGCGCCGCGCCCACGACGTCCTGCTGCGCCGCGGTCAACGGCCCGGCCAGCACGACCGCCGTCTGGGCACACCACGCCACCACGCCGACGCCCGCCGCGAGCAGGTGACGCCAGGCGCGGGACCACACACGCAGCGGTTCCGGCATGCCCGAAGCCTAAAGGCGGCCCCGCAGGAAGCAGGTCAGCCCAAAGGCTCGACCGCCTCCACCCAGGGGTGGAGAAGGTCGAGCTCCGGTGGGGAGCCGCCGGAGCCCGCGACAGGACACCGTTGGTGCCGTCACGACCGCTACCGGCGTTGCGCCGCAAGGAGAAGAGCCATGACCGAGCCCAAGGCGCTGGCGAGAACAGCCGGCCTGCTGTACCTGCTGCTGGTCGTCCTCGGCACGTGGGCCGAACTGTTCGTGCGCGACAGCGTCCACGTGCCCGGCGACCCCACCGCCTCCGCGGCCAACATCGTCGCCCACGAAGCACTCTTCCGCTGGAGCCTGGCCGCGGACGTGCTCATGGCGGTGACCTTCGTACTGCTGGGACTCAGTCTGCAACGCCTGCTGCACCACGTGGACGAGCGCGCCGCGACGGCCCTCCTGGTCTTCGTCGCGGTGGGCGCGGGCACCATCCTGCTCAACCTCGCGTTCCAGGCGGGGGCGCTCCGGGCGGCCACCGACCCCGCCCTGTCCGACGGCCTGGCGTTGCTGCTGCTGGACCTGCACGGCTACGGCTACACGCTCGGCGGCGTGTTCTTCGGCCTGTGGCTGCTGCCCATGGGGTACCTCGCCCTGCGCTCCGGCCTGTTCCCGAAACCGTTGGGAGTGCTGGTCGTCGCGGGCGGAGTCGCGTGGATCGCCGACCCGCTGATCGCGTTCGCCCTCCCCGCCGCACCCGCCGTGCTCCGGGACGTGGTGTCGGTCCCGACGTCACTGGGGGAGTTCGGTCTGCTGCTCTACCTGCTCGTCCGAGGGGTCCGGACCCCGGTCCCGGCCTGCACCTGACCGGAACCTAGGGCGCTGCGGCCAGCAACGCCCGCAGCGGTTCCGCCTCCGGCATCGCCAGCTGCGTGTACAGCTCCACCGCCTGTTCGTAGTGCTCACGCGAGCCGAGCGCGTGGCCGAGGCCCGCGTGGGCTCGCGCCTGCTGGTCGACGGAGCTGAGCTCGGTGGCGAGGGCCAGGGCCTCGGTGAGCACGGCGACGTCGTCGGTGGCCTCGCCCAGCCCGTTGAGCACGTACAGCTCGCCGGTGCGATCGCCGAGTTCCCGGAACATCGTCAGCGCTCGGGTGTACTCCCGCACGGCCCGGTCGCGCTCGCCCCACCGGGAGAAGAGCAGGCCGAGGCCCTGCACGCACCACGCCTCGGAGTCGACGTCGCCGCGGTTCCGGTGGATGTCGAGGATCCTGGTGAAGTGGTCGAGCGCCGAGTCGTAGCGACCCAGTTCGATCTCCACCGAGGCCAGGCCGCTGATCGCCCAGGCCTCACCGTCCACGTCGCCGAGGTCCGCGTACAGGCGCTCGGCCCGTTCGAGGTGCTGTGCGGCCGACGCGTTGAGGCCCAGCCGTTCTTCTACGGCGCCGAGGTTGACCAGGGCGTGGGCCTCCACGGCGTGGTCGGTGTTCAGTTCGAGGGCCCGGTAGTAGTGGTCGGCGGCCTCGCGGAACCGGCCGAGCCTGGTGCCGGTGACCCCGAGGAGGACCAGCGTGCGGATCTCGCCGTCTCGGTCGTCGGTGGTGCGCAGCAGGTCCGCCGCCTCCTCCAGGACGGGGACGGCGTCCTCCGGCCTGCCCAGTTCGAGCAGGGCGGCGGTCACGTCGTGGAGCGTTCTGGCGGTCAGGACGGGGTCGGCGAGCGTGCGCGCGGCGGCCAGAGCCCCGGTGCTCATCGTCAGCGCGGTGGTCCAGCGGTCGCGGTTGAGGTGCCGGAACACCGTCAGCGACAGCTGCACCGCGTGCAGCGGTTCACCGGTCTCGACGGACGTGACCAGCGCCGGGTGTTCCGCCTCCAGCCACGTCAGGGCGGCGTCCGGGTCGGTGAGCTCGGGTGTCGCGGTCTTGGCCGCCGCCACGCGCGGGCGGCGGTGGGTGTCGGCGGGGTAGCGGACGTCCATCGCCAGCGAGGCGGTGGCCAGCAGGTAGCCGGCCAGGCTGGCGCGCGCGGCCTGGCGCACCGAGGGCGGGTCCTCGTCGGCCGCCCGCTCGGCCGCGTGCTCGCGCACCAGGTCGTGGAAGGAGTACCGCCCCGACGAGCACTGGAGGAGGTGGTCGCGGCGCAGGCCTTCCAGGTGGACTCGGGTGTCGTCCAGGTCCAGGCCCGTCAGGGCGGCCGCGCCGTACTCGTCGAACTCGCCGGTCGGGTGCAGCGCGACCAGGCGCAGGACGCGGCGCCGGTCCTCCGGCAGCCGCTGGTACGAGGCGTCCAGGGCGAGCTGGACACCGTCGTCGAGCCGTTGCCGCTGGTGCCGGTCGTCGAGGCGGTCCGCGTGGTCGGTGAGCGTCCAGCCCTCCACCGCGCGGATGTGCCCGACGATGAGGGTGAGCGCGAGCGGCAGGAAACCGCATCGTTCGGCGATGCGGGACAACGCCTTCGGGTCGTTGCCCAGGGTCAGGTGACCGACCGCGTGCTCCAGGAACGCGACGGCCTCGGCGGCGGTGAACACGGCCAGTTCGAGGTGGGTGACGGAGGGCAGGCCGGTCAGGCTGCGGCGGCTCGTGATGATCGCGACGCTGCCCGGCGCGCCGGGCAGCAGGTGCCGCACCTGGTCCTCGTCGGCGGCGTTGTCCAGCACCACGAGCGCACCCGCCGCCCGTGCGCGGTACGCGCCGACCAGCGAGGGCAGGTCGTGGGGAACCTCGGTGCCGGGCACGCCGAGCAGCCTCAGGAACCCGTCCAGCACCGCGCTCGGCGCGGCCGGCGGCTGTTTCGGGTCGAATCCCCGCAGGTCCACGAACAGCACGCGCGGATGCGTGGCGGCGAGCCGGGCCGCCGCGTGCAGCGCCAGCTGGGTCTTCCCGACCCCGGCCATGCCTTCGAGGGCGGAGATCACGACCGACCCGCCCGCCGCCGCCTCGCACAGCCACGCCAGCTCGGTCTCCCTGCCGACGAACCCCGGCTGCCCACCGGGCAGTGCGTCGTGGACCCGAACCTGGGCGGCCAGCGAGATCTCGCCGGCCACCGCCCGCAACGCCTGCCGCCACTGGGCGACGTAGCCCTGGTCGGGGTGCAGCTCCCGCACGATCGCGATCACCAGGTCGGTGTTGAGGCGCTTGCGCCCGGACCGGAAGCAGTCGACCACCGTCGTCTTGCGCGCCATCTCGGCTTCCGGACGACCTGAGCGCGCCCACTCGGCGTTGATCCCGGCGGTGATCCGCTCGTAGGAGGGCGCTCCCGCCCACACCTTCAACAACCGGAGCCGCTCCACCAGGTCGTCGAGCGTGACGGCCTGCCCGGGATCCGGCAGGGGAGCGGGTGCGGCGCACATGAACCCTCACCCTAGTGGCGCAGCGGCACCCGGCGTTCGGATTCGGTCGGATTCAGCCTTCTGCCCCGAACGGCCCGGCATCGTCGATCCCGCCGGAGGGGCGCCCGTCGCCTCTCCACGAAGAGGGGAACGGCACCATCATGAAGAAGATCGCATCCGTGCTCGCGGCCGTGGGGGTGGCCGCGGTCTCGCTCGTCACGGCCCAAGGTGTCGCGAACGCGGCCTGCACGTACGACCACGCCTGCATGTACTCCGCGGCGAACTACACGGGTCTCAAGCGCGACGACGGGTTCAGCAGGCGGAACTGGGGCGAGATCACCTACAGCGGCTCGAGCATCGCGCTGTACCGCGGCGACGGGTCGCAGCAGAACGTCAGCTCCATGCAGAACAGGGACCCGAACTCGTACATCGCCGTCTTCTACAACTCGAACTACGGAGGCTCCTGCTTCCGGATCAAGCCGAACGGCAGCGTGCCGAACTTCCAGAGCATCCCGCTGTCCAGGGGCGGCGACGCCAACGACCGGATGAACTCGCACGAGTTCAACTCGGGCAAGTGCCAGACGGGCACCATCTACGGCTGATCAGCAGCGGTGGCCCCGTCACCGGCGGGGCCACCGCATCGCGCAGGGGGAACTGTGAAACGAGCACACACGATCTTGCTGATCACCGCCGCCGTGGTCGCGACGGCCGGCACGATCGCGCTGGCCGACCGGAACGAGGTCGCCGCCTCGCCGCCCGCGGTCGGCGAGGTGCGGCCGGTGCACTCCGCGATGGACATCAGCCTTCCGTTCGACCGCTACCAGCACTCGCCGGCCGACCTGACCACGATCGACCGGGCCACGGCCGTGCTGGCCAGGCGGTGCCTGACCGGCTTCGGCCAGACCTGGGCGCCGCCGGACCCACCGCCGGTGCCCGCGAGCACCGGGTCCTCCCGGTACGGCCTCGTCGACCCCGGCCGGGCGGCCAAGTCGGGCTACCACCCGGCGGACAGCGCGCCGCAGGAGAAGCCGGAAGACCGTCCGGCGCCCGCTCCGGAAGCGATGATGATCTACACGGGCAAGGGCACGGCGTCCGTCGGCGGCAAGCGCATCCCGGAGGGCGGCTGCCTGGGCCAGGCGCGCCGCGAGATGGAACGCGGTGTGCCCGAGGCGATCCCGGCCGCCGAGCTCATCGGCCTCGACCAGCAGATGTTCGAGCAGGCGCAACAGGACGACCGGGTGCGACAGGCGATGACGGCCTGGCGGACGTGCATGGCCGAGTCCGGCTACGACTACACCGACGTGTGGGCGGCCAACAACGACATCCGCTGGGAAGCGGAAACGCCGTCGCAGGTCGAGATCGACACCGCCAGGACCGACGTGGCCTGCCGTAAGCGCACAAAACTCGTCGACACCTGGCTCGCCGTCGAGACCGCGTACCAGCAGCGGGCCATCGCGGAACGAGCGGCGCGGTTCGACGCGCTCGACCGCGGGAAGCGGGTTCGCCTCGACAACGCGACCGCGGTGCTCGCGACCGGCTGAGCGAAGCAGGGCAATTCCCGGGCAGTCGCACCCGTCTGCCCGGAACACAGGAGGAGGTCTCGTGAGGTTGTTCCAGAGAATCACCGTCGCGGCGCTGATGGGTGCGTTGATCGGCGCGTCCTTCGGCGCGGGCACGGCATCCGCGGCGACGCCCCGCAACGGGGTGTGCGACGCCGGCGAGTTCTGCCTGTACTACAACAGCGACCACCAGGGCTCGATGTCCGACTTCACCACGTCGATTCCCGACTACGGCGACGAACAGCCGACCTGCTACGACTTCAAGAGCGCGGGCGCCGGCCAGGGCCTGTGCGTGAAGAACGAGGCCGCCGCCGTCTGGAACCGCACCAGCGGCCCGGTCACGGTGTACTACAACAGCGACTACGCCGGTTCCAAGCAGACGATCGCGGCGGGCGGCAAGGTCAACCTGAACGCGAGCCTCAAGAACGAGAACGCCTCGCACCGCCTCAACGACAGCGGCACCGGCGGTGGAGCCCCCACCTACGCGGCGCCGCCGAACAACCCGCACCCGTCGGCGGCCACCAGGGCGCCCAAGGCGACGGCCCGCACCCAGTTCGTGGACGACCAGATCGCCCGGCTGACCGGGGAGAAGCAGTGCTGGGTGGGCGACTACCGGCCCGGCCAGCCGTCGACGAGCAACCACAACACCGGCAACGCGCTCGACTGCACGATCTCGTCCGCGATCGGCTCCTACCCGTCCGAGGCGCAGAAGGCCCAGGGCTGGAAGCTGGCGTACTGGCTGCAGAAGTACGCGGCCGCGCTCGACGTCCGGTACGTGATCTGGCAGGGCAAGATCTGGAGCGTCGCCCGCGCGTCCGAGGGCTGGCGCACCTACACCGGCGGGTCCGGTGTGACCGGCGGTCACTACGACCACGTGCACGTCTCGGTGCAGAACCCGTACGGCGACTGACCGATCAGAGGATCACGAGGCGGGGCAGGCGAAAGCCGGCCCCGCCTCTTCCGTCTCTTGTGGACACAAAGCCGTGAACGGGAACTAGATCAGGCGGCGCCGCACCCGCCACACCACCACGCCGATCAGGACCGCCGCGACGACGACGAACAGGGCCGCCTCGATGAGCTGGAACGTCCAGAACCGGTCGGCCGGGTGGTAGACCTTGAACTCCCGTACGCCCCGCGCGTGCAGGAACTCCTCCAGGTCGGTGCCGGCTCGCTGGGCAGCGGTCTCCAGCTCGCGGTACTCGGTGGAGCTCAGCGCGCGCCCGGACGCGTCCGCGTAGCCGTCCTCGATCACCCAGTCGGCGAAGCCGGACGCCGGCCGGTGCCCCGCCTGGGCGTTCGGCCCCACGGGGATCGGTTCCGTGCTGGTGAGCGGTGTGGCGTAGGCGGGCCGGGCCAGCAGCGCCACCGACATCCGGGCGGCGAGGAACGCCCCGAGCGCGACGCCGAACGCGGGCAGGCTGCGCCGCAGGAGCGCCCCGGCGGCGGTGGCGGCGCCGAACGCGAACAGCGCGTACGCCACCGGCACGAGGCCCTCCACGTCGAAAGCGTCGTACTGGAACCGTCCTTCCCACGCGTCGAACGGCTCGCGGAACCAGGTGAGCACCGCGGTGAACGTGCCGGTGAGCGCGACGGTGACCCCCGCCAGTGCCAGCAGCTTGGTCGCGAGCCAGCGCATCCGCGACACGGCCTGCGTCCAGGCGAGCTGCCAGGTGCCGTCCTCCAGTTCGCGCGCGAGCAGGGGCGCGCCGAGGAACGCCCCGATGACGACGGGGAGCAGGTAGAAGCCCGCCAGGAGGTTCTCGACGTACCCGTACTCGTCGTCGAGCCGCAGGAAGGACGCCTCGCAGGCCTCGGTGACACCGCCCTCGCCCGCACACCGGGCAGGACCGCCGGGGAACAGGTCGTGCGCCTGCGTCCCGAGCACGAGCAGGGCGACGCCGAACACGGCGACGAGCAGCCCGAGGACGCAGACCTCGGTCCGGTGCTGGCGCCAGATCAGCCACGTCATGACGCCTCCTCGGACGTGGTCGCGGCCGGTCGGCGCAGGTACGCGAGCACGAGGTCCTCCAGCGCGACCGGCCGGGCCTGCCAGCCGGGCGCCGCCGGGAGCGCGCCGTCGCGCACCAGCAGCGTCGTGTGCCGGTCGCTGTGGACGGCCTCCACGACGGTGCCCGCCCGGTCGAGGTCGGTGGCCGTGCGCGGGCCGACGAGCAGCCGGTGCTCGGTGAGGAGGGTGTCGATGTCCCCGGTGAGCGTGACCCGGCCGTTGTTGAGCACGACCAGGTGGTCGCAGACGCGTTCCAGCTCGTGCACGACGTGGGAGGAGAACAGGACGGTGACGCCGCCTTCGGCCACCGCGCCCATGAGGACCTGAAGGAACTCGTGCCGCGCCAACGGGTCGAGGCTCGCCACCGGTTCGTCGAGGACGAGCAGGTCCGGCCGCTTCGCCAGGGCCAGCGCCAGCGCGACCTGGGCCTGCTGCCCGCCGGAGAGCGTCCCGGCCCTGCGGTCGAGCGGGATGCCCAGCTTCGCGAGCCTGCGCTCGGCCAGACCCTGGTCGAACCGCAGGTTGCAGGACCGTCCGAAGTGGAGCATCTCGGCGACGGTGAAGCGCTTGTACAGCGGGTGGTCCTGGGCCAGGAACCCGATGCGGGACAGCGTCTGCGGCGTGCTGGCGGTGATGTCCTGGCCGAGCACCTCGACCGTGCCGGTGCTCGGTGCCAGCAACCCGACGGCCAGGCGCAGCAGCGTGGTCTTGCCCGCGCCGTTCGGCCCGACCAGGGCGATCACGCCGCCCGTCGGCAGGTCCAGGGTGCAGTCGCGCAGCGCCCAGCCCTTCCGGTACCGCTTGCCCGCGCCGTCGGTGCGCAGCGCGAACCCGGCCGCCGTCACGCCACGCCCTCGTTCTTCATGTGCTGGTGGACGGAGGTGAGCAGCGCGTCGACCGCCTGCTCGTCGAGGCCGGCCGCGTAGGCGCGCCGCAGCCAGGTCTCCAGGCCGCGGCGCAGCGACGTGTAGGTCGACGCCGGGAGCGCGGCCGACTGCTGTGCGTCGACGAACGTGCCCTGGCCGGGCCTGCCGGTGACCAGGTTCTCCTGTTCCATCTGCCGGTACGCCTTGGCGACGGTGTTCGGGTTGATCGCCAGGTCCTCGACCACCTCGCGGATGAGCGGGAGGCGGTCGCCGGGCTGGAGGAAGCCCAGCAGCACCGCCTGGCGGACCTGCTGGACGAGCTGCAGGTACGGCGGCACGCCGGAGTGGGTGTCGAGCCGGAAGACGAACACGGGAGCCCCTCACTGCTTTACTAGGACCATAGTAAAGCAGTAAAGGAGCGCCGTGACGTCATCCCCGCGCGGGGCCGCCGGCGAAGCGGGTGAAGTACCGCAACGCCTCGATGTCGTCCACCGCCTCCACTCCTGCGACCTGATCCAGCGCGGCACCCTGGATCAGTCGCTTGACCGGCACCTCCAGCTTCTTGCCCGTGCGCGTGCGGGGGAGCGCGGGCACCTCGATCACGTCGTCGGGCACGTGCCGCGGCGAGGCCTTCGTGCGCACGGCGTCGCGGATCGCGTTCCGGACCGCGTCGGTGAGCCGGTGCCCGTCCGCCATGACCACGAACAACGGCAACCAGTAGGCGCCGTCCAGCTCCGCCCCGATCACCAGGCTGTCGCTGATCCCCGGCAGCGCGTCGACCACGGCGTAGACGTCGGCGCTGCCGAGCCGTACGCCGTGGCGGTTGAGCGTCGAGTCGGACCGGCCCGAGACGACGAGGCTGCCCCGGCTCGTGCGGGTCACCCAGTCGCCGTGCCGCCACACGCCGGGGTAGACGCCGAAGTACGCCTCCCGGTAGCGCACGCCGTCCGGGTCGTTCCAGAAGTGCAACGGCATCGACGGCATCGGTTTGGTGACAACGAGTTCGCCGACCTCGTCCACAACGGACCGGCCGTGCGCGTCGAACGCGTCCAGCGCCACCCCGAGCAGGGGAGCGGAGATCTCGCCCGGCCAGACCGGCGTGGTGGGCGCGCCGCCCGCGAAGCCGCTCACGACGTCGGTGCCCCCGGTCGTGGAGGCGACGTGGACGTGCGGGCCGACGTGCTCGCGCACCCAGTGGTACGGGGCGGCGGCCAGCGGGGCGCCCGTGCACCCGAGGACGCGCAGCTCCGGCAGGGCGAGGCCGCCGAGGTCGGCGCACGCGGAGAGGTAGCCGGGGCTGACGCCGAGCACGTTCACCCGGTGCTCCGCCGCCAGCTCCCACAACCGTCGCGGCGCCGGGTGTACCGGGCTGCCGTCGTAGAGCACGATCGTCGCGCCGACCAGGAGGCCGGACACCACCATGTTCCACATCATCCAGTTCGTGGTGGTGTGCCAGAGGAACCGGTCACCGGGACCCAGGTCGAGGTGCAGGCCCAGCAGCCGGTGGTGGTCGAGCACGACGCCGCCGTGGCCGTGGACGATGCCCTTGGGCGTGCCGGTCGTGCCCGAGGAGAACAGGACCCAGAGCGGAGTCTCGAACGGCACCGGCTCGCAGCGCGGCGGATGCGGCCGCGACAGGGCCTCCTGCCACGTGACGGCGGGACGGTCGTCCTCGAAGTCCAGGCCCAGCACCGGAACCCGCACCACCGCGCGGAGTCCGGGCAACGCCTCCACCAGCTCCGCGACCTGTGCCCGCCGGTCGTGCGCGCGGCCGTTCCACCGGTACCCGTCCGCCGCGAACAGCACCACCGGCTCCAGCTGCCCGAGCCGGGCCGCCGCGCCCTCCGCGCCGTAGTCCTGCGCGCAGGCCGACCAGATCGCCCCGATGGACGCGGCCGCCAGGAACGCGACCACGGCGTGTTCGGTGTTCGGCAGGTAGCCCACGACCCGGTCTCCGGCCACGACTCCCTGACCGCGCAACCACTCCGCCAGCGCGCCGACCTGCGCGCGCAACTCGTCCCAGCTCGTCTCCGTGACGTTCCCGTCCTCGCTGACGGAGATCACGGCCGTGCCGTCGTGCCGCAGCGCGTGCTCGGCGTAGTTCAGCGAGGTGCCGGGGAACCAGCGGGTGCCCGGCATGGGGGTGTCGTCGAGCACCGGTGCGCCGTCGAGCCCGAGGTCGAAGTACGAGGCCACGGCCGACCAGAACCCGGCGAGGTCGTCCACGGACCAGCGCCACAACGCGTCGTAGCCGGCGAACGACCGTCCCGTGCTCTCCGCGAACGCCGTGATGCGCGGCGTTCGCGGGTACGCCTCGGGCGTCCAGATCGGGATCATTTGCCCGGAGCGTGCGCGCCGGTCATCAGGGCCGCGAGGTCCTCGGGCGCGAGGAACGACGGCGGCGGAGGCGGTCCCCAGTTGTAGAGGCCCTGGGCGCCCTCCCAGTCGCGCGGCGTCCACAGCGCGTCGTCGACGATGCAGTCGATGTCGGAGTAGTACTCGGAGAAGTTGCCGGCCGGGTCCTTGAGGTACCAGAAGAAGTTCGAGCCGATGTGGTGGCGGCCGAGGCCCCAGGTGTGCCGGTCGGGATCCGTCGCCAGCATGGCCGTGGCGCCGCGGCCGATCTCGTCCACGTCGTCGACCTGCCACGAGCTGTGGTGCAGGAACGCCACGGGCGCCTGCTGCACCAGGACGTTGTGGTGGTCGGTGGAGCAGCGCAGGAACGCGGCGAGCCCCTTCACGGTGTCGCTCACCTTGAACCCGATGCCCTGCTGGAAGAACCGCTGCGAGGCCTCCTGGTCGGTGGACCCCAGCACGACGTGGCCCAGCTTCCGCGGCCGCACGGGGCCTTCCCGCAGGATGCCCTCGGCGCGCTCGCCGGTGCGCAGGATCGAGCCCGGCGCGTTGTACACCGGTGCCGGGACGGGGGTCTGCCGCAGCCGGGGCGCGATCTCGACGCGGACGAGCACCTCGGTGCCGGGGTCGACGGCCTCGACCGTCGTCGCGGTGCGGTGGACCGGCACGTCCAGCCGGGCGAGCGCGGCGGCGGTGCGGTCCAGGTCGTCGGGGTCGTCCGCGCCGACGCCGAGCTCGAGCAGCCGGCGGCGGTGCGCGTGCACGACCCGCAACTGCTCGCCGCCGTCCACTGTGGACAGCACGTTCGGCCGGCTGACGGTGAGGCCGAACTCCGCGTAGTAGGCGGTCGTCCGCTCGACGTCGGGCACGCCCATGACGATCTGGGTGAGACGGTGCAGTGGCATCGTTGCTACTTCCGTTCAGTGGGAGGCGGTCAGGGGAGTGCGCAGCGAGCCGACGTGCTCGACCCACGTGACGAGCACGTCGCCGGGGGAGAGGAACCGCTGCGGGGTGCGGGCGCCGCCGACGCCGGCCGGGGTGCCGGTGAAGATCAGGTCGCCGGGCAGCAGCGGGCAGACCGCCGACAGCCGGGTGATCAGCTCCGGCACGTCGAAGACCATCTTCGACGTGCGGCCGCACTGGAGGATCTCGCCGGCTTCGAGCCGGCAGCCCAGTTCCAGGTCGTCCGGGTCGGTGAACTCGTCCGGGCTCACGACCTCCGGGCCGAGCGGGGCGAAGCCGGGGTAGGACTTGCCCAGCGAGAACTGCGGTGCGGGCCCGGTGAGCTGCAGGCGGCGTTCCGAGAGGTCCTGGCCGACGGTCAGCCCCGCCACGTGCGACCAGGCCGTCTCCCGGCTCGCGCGGTGGCAGCGGCGGCCGATCACCACGACGAGCTCGGCCTCCCAGTCCACCAGGCCGTCGGGCAGTGCCACCGGACGCCCGTGGCCGGTCAGCGAGGTCGGGAACTTCGTGAACACGGCCGGTTCGGCCGGTTCCGCGAGCTTCGACTCGGCGATGTGGTCGCGGTAGTTGAGCCCGATGGCGAAGACCTGCGCCGGACGGGGCGAGGGCGCTCCCCAGACGGCGCCGTCGCGGTCGACGCGTGCTTTCGCCGTGAGGGCGGTGGGCAGCGCCGGGACCTGCTCCGACCACGCCAGGAGCTCGTCCCAGCGCGCGTACGCCTCGTGCGGATCGGGGTCGAACGCACCCTCGCTGGCGATCGCGACGTCGAGGAACCCGTCACCGGCCTTGAGCGCCAGTCGTCCGTTGATGTTGGCCACCCGCATGGGTCTGTCTCCTGTGGATAGACGGGATCTTGTTACGGTGCTTGGTCATGACGACGAACTGGCTGCATCGGCTCACCGGGGACCCGGCGCTCGCCCCCGCCAGTTCGGCGGACGCGCTGGCCGGGGCGGCCGCACGGCTCGGCGCCGGTCCGGTGGCCTGGTCGGTCGGGACGGGCCGCAGGCTCGCCGACGTGATCGCCGCCGAGGTGCCGGAGCTGGCCGCGAGCGCGGACCTGCTGGCCACGCTGCGGATGGGCACCGAGTCGGTGGTGCTGCGCGCCGTCCTGCTGCTGGCGGGCGATCCCGCCGCCGGTGCGCCGGAGGAGGCGTTGCTGGGCGACCGCGAGTTCGCCCGCCGCCGCATCGGCCTCGGCCAGGTGCTGCGCGGCATCCGGGTGTCGCACGCGGAGCTGAACCGCCTGCTCATGTCGGCCTGCGCGGACCTCGCGCCCGCCGCCGAGCACGCGGCGGAGTTCCGGCGCATCTCGGAGCTCCTGCTCGGGTACGTCGAGGAGTTCTCCTCGACCATGACGACCGAGTACCTCGCCGAGCACGACCGCTGGGTGGTCAGCGGGGCCGCCGCCCGCGAGGAGGCCGTCCGCCAGGTGCTCGCGGGCGGACCGCCGGACCGGGCGCTGGGGTATTCGTTGCGGGGACGGCACCTCGCGGTGGCGGTGTGGAGCGAGGACGACGCGGACCTCCAGCAGTCCGCCACGCGGTTCCTGCGCCACGCCGGGTGCCAGGCGACGCTGGTGGTGCCGACGGGGCGGACCAGCCTGTGGGCATGGGGAACGCTGGTGAGCGTGCCCGCCGGTGAGCGCACTGCCGCTGCCCCTGATCCGGCCGGTGTGCGCATCGCGTGCGGGTCCGCGCACCCCGGGCCGGACGGCTTCCGCCGCTCCCACCGCGAGGCCGAGGACACGGCCCGCCTGATGCGGCTCAACCCCGCCCAGCCGCCGGTCGTCCACCACCGCGACGTCGCGCTCGCGTGCCTGCTCGCCGCGGACGTCGAGGGCACGCGCCGGTTCGTCCACGCCGAGCTGGGCGACCTGGCCGCGGACACGGAGAACGCGGCCCGGCTGCGCGAGACGCTGCGGCACTACCTGCGCGGGGAACGCGGCCTCGCCACGACCGCCGCCCGGCTGCACATCGCCCGCAACACCGTCACGTACCGGGTGAAGCGCGCGCAGGAGCTGCTCGGGCACGACGTCGGCGACCGGCTGCCGGAGGTGCTCGCCGCGCTGGAGGCCGCTCACGCGTTCGGAAGGGTTGTGCTGCACGACGACCACTCCTAGATGAGCGGGGTGACCTGCTCGTCGATGCCGAGCAGCGCCCGGCCGTACAGCTCGGTGGAGATGGCCGGGTTGATCACCGCGTGCCGGCTCGCGGTCTCCTGGTCGCGCCAGATCCGCTGCAACGGGCTCGCCTCGGCGAAGCTGCCCGCGCCCTGGACGCTGAGCAGCACGTCCAGCGCCTCCCGCGAGCGCCGTGCCACGTACCCGGTGTCCATGCGCACGCGGGCCCGCGTCAGCAACGGCATGTACTCGCCCCGCGCGGCCCACGCGTCGATGTCGTCGGCGGCGCGCAGCAGGTGCAGCTCGGCGGTGTCGACCAGCTGGGCCGCCTCGGCGAGCTGCAGCTGGGTGGACGGCGCCTCGCTGGCGCGCTCGTAGAACGTGTACGAGATGCCCCTGCCCTTGGCGAGCGACCCGGACACGACCTCCAGCCCGGCCTTGGCGAGCCCGACCTGCGGCGCGGCCAGCACGAGGGCGAGCACCGGCACCAGCGCCGACCGGTAGAGCGTCTCGCCGGTGTGCTCGGTCGGGTACTGGCCGCCGACCGCCTGCGTCACCGACATGATCCGGTGGTCCGGCACGAACACCTCGTCGGCCACCAGGGTGTTGCTGCCGGTGCCGCGCATGCCGGCGACGTACCAGGTGTCCTCGATCGTCATGTCGCTCAGGGGGATGAGCGCGGTGCCCTGGTCGACCTGCGTGCCGGACCCGTCCACGATCGGGAACCCGAGCACGGCCCACTGGCTGTGCAGGCTGCCCGAGGCGAAACCCCAGCGGCCGGTGATCACCTGGCCGCCCTCGACGGCACGGCTGGTGGCGCTGGGCGCGAGCACGCCGCACACGCGGGCGTCGGGGTTCTCGCCCCAGACGTCCCGCTGGGCCTGCTCGCCGAACAGGCCGACCACCCAGTTGCTGACGTTGATCAGCGTGGCGACCCAGGCCGTCGACCCGCAGCCGCGGGCCAGTTCGGCGCCGGCTTCGAGGAACGTGCGGATGGACGTCTCGTGCCCGCCGAACCGCCGCGGCACGGTGAGCCGGAACAGGCCCGCGCCCACCAGCGCCTCGATGTTCTCCTCGGCGACCCGGCGGTCCTGTTCGGTGCGGGCGGCGTTGGCGCGCAACAGGTCCACGAGTGCGGCCGCGCGGCCGACGAGGTCGGTCGCGGGTGCTTCAGCGGTCATCGTCATCGATTCCTCCGCGGGCTGTGGTGTCCGCTGCATTCGACGCCTGGACCGGCCCGCTGTCTTGGTGCGGCGACCGCCAAATCCGGCCGCGGTTTTGGGCTCGGGGACCACATTGGGCTGCGGAGCCAAACACCCCGGACGGGCTTGGCCGGCGGGACCATGCCGTTCGCGCGGCCCGGCGGCTTGACTGGCGGCAGTCCCCGGTTCGAGGAGGTCGCCGTGCCCGTCACCACCGCACCACCGGACGCCTCCGCGTTGCGCGCCGTCCTCGGTCACGTGCCCACGGCCGTGAGCGTCGTGACGGCGGCGACGCCGGACGGGCCGATCGGGGTGACCGTCGGCAGCTTCACGTCCGTGTCGCTGGACCCGCCGCTGGTGGTCTTCTACTGCGGGCTGCGCTCCGCCAGCGCCGCCGCGATCGTGCGGGCCGGGGCGTTCTGCGTGAACGTGCTGTCCGCCCGGCAGCACGCGGTGTGCGCCGGGTTCGCCGCCCGCGACGGAGACCGCTTCGCCTGCTGCACCTGGCACACCGCGGCCAACGGCGCACCCCGCCTGGACGGCGCGGTGGCGTGGGTCGAGTGCGCCGTCGAGGAGAGCTTCCCGGCCGGTGACCACCTCGCCGTCGTCGGCCGGGTCTCCCTGCTCGACGCCGCCGGTGGCGCGCCGCTGGTGTTCCACCGCGGCAGGCTGACCGGGCTGGCCCCGGCTCGCGACGTGCCCACGCAGCGGTTCCACTGGTGGGACGCCTAGCGCCTAGATCCACTTCGAGAAGGAACGAGCACATGACTCTCGTGGACGTCCACGCCCACTTCGTCACGCCGTCGTACGTCCGCGCGGCCGTGGCCGCGGGGCACGCGCACCCCGACGGGATGCCCGGCTGGCCGGACTGGTCCGCCGCCGCGCACCTGGAACTGATGGACGCGACAGGCATCCGCACGTCGGTGCTGTCGATCTCCTCGCCCGGCACGCACTTCGGTGACGACGCCGCCGCGCGCGCGTTGTCCCGCGAGGTCAACGAGCACGGCATGGAGGTCGTGCGCGACTTTCCCGGACGGTTCGGGCACTTCGCGTCGCTGCCACTGCCCGATGTGGACGGTGCGCTGACGGAGATCGCCCACGCGCTGGACGTTCTGGGCAGCGACGGCGTCACCGTGAAGACCAACGCGCACGGCGCGTACCTCGGCGACGCCCGCTTCGAACCGGTGTGGCGGGAACTGGACCGGCGCGGCGCGGTGGTGTTCGTGCACCCCACCTCGCCGTGCCACGCCGAGGCCGTGTCGCTCGGCAGGCCGCGGCCGTTGATGGAGTTCCTCTTCGACTCCGCCCGCGCCGCGAGCGACCTGGTGTTCGCCGGAGTGCTCACCCGCTACCCGGCGATCCGGTGGGTGTTCACCCACGGCGGGGGAGTGCTGCCCCTGCTGGCCGGGCGGATGGAGCTGTTCCGCACGGCGTTCTTCACGCCGGAACCCGGTGTCGCGCCGGTCGAGGAGCAGTTGCGCGAGGTGTGGTTCGACATCGCCGGAACGCCGTTCCCGCACCAGGTTCCCGCGTTCGCCGCGGTGTTCGGCACCGACAGGCTGCTCTACGGCAGCGACTTCTGCTGGACCCCCGCCGTTGCCGCCGCCGCGCAGATCGCCTCGGTGGACGCCGCCGCCCAGCCCGACGGCGACACGTGGCGCGCCCTCACCACCCGCAACGCCGTCCGGCTCCTCCCCGGCCTGGGAGGAGTCCTCGATGCCGGCCGCTGAGATCACGCAACTCGTGCTGCACGAACGCCAGGGCCGTGACCGCGGCTGGTGGGACCAGCAGGCGGCGTGCTTCTGGCCGGACTCCGTCGTCACCCTGTCCTGGTTCACCGGCTCCGGTCCCGACTTCGTCGCCCGCTCGCGGGAGATGAGCGGCCGCGGCGACGTGAGCGTGCACCGCCTGTCGCCACCCGCCGTCCACGTCGCGGGCGACCGGGGCTGGGCCGAGGTGCCCGCCGCCATCGAGGTCCGCACGGTGCTCGACGGCGTGCTCGCCGACCTCGTCTCGTACACCCGAGTCAGCTACCGCGTCGAGCGGCGCGACGGCCGCTGGGGCATCGTGGGCCTCGATGCGATCTACGAACGGGACACCCTCACCGCGGTCCTGCCCGGCACGGCGCTCCCGGCGCCGGACGTGGCCCGGTTCCGCCGCTCCTACGCGTTCCTCGCCTGGTACCTGGATCGCCGCGGCTACCCCCTCACCGACGGCCTGCCGGGCGACGACCGCCCGGAGCAGCGCGACGAGTTCTACGCCGAAACGCTGAAGTGGCTGCACTCCGGACGAAGGACCACCCGTTGATCATCACCGACGTCCAGATCTTCGACGGCACCGGCCTGACCGCCGCCTCCGTCGCTTTCGAAGACGGACTCATCACCTCGGTCACCCCCGGCGGCAACGGCAGCGGCGGCACCCTGCTGCCGGGCCTGATCGACGCCCACGTCCACCTGACCGGCCGGGCCGACCTCGACGCACTGGCCGCCCACGGCGTCACGACGGCGATCGACATGGCGTCGTGGCCGCTCGCCTTCACCACCGCGATGCGCGCCGAGAAGGACACGACGTCCGTTCTCAGCGCGGGAATCCCGGCGATCGGCCCGAACGGCCCGCACTCGCACTTCGGCATGCCGGCCGAGGCCGTGGTCACCACCGAGCAGGAGGCACGCGACCACGTGGCCCGCCGGGTGGCCGACGGCTCGGACTTCATCAAGGTCGTCACCGAGGCCCCCGGCCGGGGAGGTCCGTCCGCCGCCACCGTCGCCGCCCTGGTGGAGGCGGCGCACCGCGCGGGCAAGCAGGTCGTCGCGCACGCCAGCCACGTGGACGCGTTCGTCCTGTCGCTCGACGCGGGCGCCGACGTGATCACCCACGTCCCGACCCTGGCACCGCTCTCCGCCGCCACCGCCGGCCGGGTGCCCGCGGCCATCCCCACCCTGACCATGTCGGAGGCCATGGTCGCCGCCGTTCCGGTGCCGGGCGCGGACTACGCCCACGCCCGCGCGTCCGTCGCGGCCCTGCACGCCGCCGGCGTGCCGATCATGGCGGGCACCGACGCGTTCTCCGCACCGGGCCTGCCCGTCTCCGTCCCGCACGGCGCGAGCCTGCACCGCGAACTGGAGCTGCTCGTGGACGCCGGGCTGACCCCGGTGGAGGCGTTGCGCGCGGCCACCTCGGTCACCGCCGGCCACTTCGGTCTGACCGACCGTGCCGCGATCCGGCCAGGGCTGCGCGCGGACCTCGTGCTCGTGGCGGGCGACCCCACGGCGGACATCTCCGCGCTCCGGAACGTGCGCGGGGTGTGGATCGGTGGCGTGCCTCTCGTTGCTCCAGGCGGGTGGCCTCGGTAACCAGGCGTCCTCCTGCCACGAGATACCGGTGACGGGGGTGGCTCGAGGAGGTTCCGATGACCGGCGAGCCGCGGACACCTGATCCGGAACGCCGCCGCCCTCGGGGAACCACGGGTGTGCGCCAGGCAGGCGCGGCACTGGTCACGATCGCCACGGTGGCGGGAGCGGCCGTCGCGTTGGTGCTGGTGCAGTGGGCGTTGGGCCGAGGCGGCCACACCGCCACCGCCCGGTCCCCGGAGTACTTCACGTGGTCGGTGGCGGCGGTGGTCGGCGTGGTGATCTACTTCCACGTCTTCGCCCGGACGCTCGGCCACGTCCGCCCGCCGTCGAGAGCTGCGTTCCTGATCTCGGCCGGCGCCTACGTGGTGCTCGCCGGGCTGGTGGTCGTCCTGCTGACCGGCAAGGCCCCGGCCGGCACCCTGCCGACGGTCCCGTCGGTGATGCGCCCGCTGTACCTGGTGGCCGAGCTGTGCGCCGCACCCGCGGTGCTCACGCTGTGGCTGGCGCCCGCCCGCCTCCGGCAGCTCCGGCTGAAGGCACCGGGCACGCTCGACGGCCTCCTCACCCTCCGTGCCGACATCAACCGCAGCCTCACGGCCCTGAGCCTCATCGCGTCCTCGGGCCTGATCAACACCGCCGTGCTGCGCCGCGCCCACCTGGCCCACGGCCTGAAACCGGACCAGTTCCCGATCACCCTGGTCCTGGTGTACGGCGCGGCGCTCACCGGCGTCGTCGCACTCGTCTGCATCCCCGCGTTCCTGGCGTGGCGAGACCGCGCGCTGGCGCTGATCAACGCGGTCTACCCCCTGCCGAAGGACGCGCGCCCGTCCGAGGCGTGGTCGGACGGAAGGGCACGACTGACCACGCTCGTCAGCCCGGACGTCACGGTCGGCAAGACGGTCAGCGTCGCGCTGGGCGTGCTCGCTCCACTCGGGACGGCTCTGCTGGCCTACTACCTGCCGGAGCTCAAGGCGAAGTAGGCGGCGGACTACTCCTCGTCGGCAGGCGGTTCGCGGTCCACGGTGTCGCGGAACCGGGCCAGCCGGTCCCGCAGGTCCGCGAGGCGGACCACGTCGCTGAGACCGGAGTCGGCCTGGTCCAGGACCTTCTGCTGGAACGCGGGATCGGCGTCGAAGGCGCTCTGCCGTTTGCGCAGGACGCGCTCGACCAGGGCGGTGACGGTCTTCTCCAGATCGGCCCAGAGCTCGGCGAACTGGGAGAGCAGGCCGTGGTGGAGCGGTTCGCCGTCGAAGACGACGTCCGCCCTCGCGACGACCGCCTCGCGCAGCAGCGACGCCCACCCCGCCACGTCGGACGGGCGGGCCTCGCTCTGCTCGGTCATGGTGACCAGTCGCATCAGGGACGCGTCGACGATGCGGGCGAGCTCGTGCACCGCGGCGGCGCCGACGGCCGCGCGGTAGCGGTCCCCGAAGTGGTCGACGGCGTCCGAGCACACCGCCGTGACGTCGAACTCGGTGGCGTCCGGGAGTTCCCGGGCGGTCCGCGTCAGCACGGGCACCACGAGCGCCTTGACTCCGGCGGCGAGTGCGGCCAGGTGTCTGTCCGCCAGCAGTTCGCCGATGCGCCGGTACTCGCGGACCAGCAGCTCGTCCATCGCGCGGGCGGCCCGCACCGGTCGCAGTTCCACGACGTCCTGGCCGTGGTAGTGGTCGATGACGGTCTCGTACCAGAGCGCCATCTCCTCGTCGGTGCCGTCCCCGAGCGCCCTGGCCATCTTGACGGCCTCGGCCCGGACTCCGCCGTCGTGACCGGCGGTCGGTGACCGCATCGCGTCGAGCGCGTCGGCGATCTCCGCGCGCAGCCCGGCCGCGTCGGCTTCGAGGCGTGCCAGGCCGATCCGCTCCCGCAGGTCGTCGGACCCCGGGAAGGTGTCGTAGGCGATCCCGTGCACGGCGAACCTGGCGCGGATCGTCGAGTCCATCGCGTGCAGGGCACCGGACACGTGGGCTTCGGCCTGGTCGAGAAGCCGGTCGACGCGCTGGTCGCGGTGGTAGTCGGCCAGCGCGGAGCGGAGCAGCGGGATCTCGCTCTCCGTCGCGATCGCCCGCCGGTCGTCCTCCGACAGCGCGGCGTCCGCGGTGGCACGTCCGAGCCTGCGCAACGCGAACTCGACGCTTCCGGCGTAGTCGGCACCGGACCCGCGGTCGTCGGCCGCGGCCTGGGGGTTCTCCACGGCGAGGCTGTCCAGAGGCCGGACCACGAAGTGCGCCCGGCCGCGGCCACGCCCCGCATAGCGCCTCTCGTAGCCGGGGGAGATGCCGCGCATGGCTCCGCGCAGAGCGGCGGTGATCGCCGGGCCGCGGAGCTGTGCCTCGTCGACGCCGTCGTCGTTGAGCACCAGGAAGAACTTCGCGGCCGCCCGGTCCCGCTCGGTGTGCGAGAGCGACGCGAGGTAGTTCCGGCTGACCTCGTCGATGACGTCGTCCACCGCCGCGACGTTGATGCGCCCCTTGGCCTTGCCGAGCAGGAGCACGACCATCGCGTCCTCGCGCCGCATCTGGTCGAGCGCGATCTCCGCGTGCAGGGAGACGCTCCCGTCCTGGCCGGGCAGGTCGATCAGGTCGAGGCCCGTCGGCCAGCACCCCTCGGCGGGAACGACCCGGATGGTCACCTCGGCGACGAGCCGCGTCCGCAGTCTGGCGGCGTCGTCGGTCCCGACCTCCGGCTCGGTCAGCAACGCGTGGACCCGCGCGTCGCCGAGCGCGAACGACTCCGTGATGGCCGCGGCTCCGTCGGCGGCGAGGACGTCCTCGGCCCCCGCCCCGGCGCACAGGCACTGCGCCAGCAGTTCGGCGCCGCGGTCGGCACGATCGGCGCCGCGACCGGTGGACCGGGAACGGAGTTCGGCGATCAGCTGACGCGTTTCCTTGCGCTTCAGGTCGTCGGGCAGGTCGATCACGTTGCGCGCCAGGCGGTCCAGCCGCTCGCGGTGTTCCCGTGCGGTCAGGTACCGGACGTCGACGCCCTCCTCGGCCGGGTCCGTCACCGGCCGCACGGTGATCATGGCCCCGGTCACCGTGACACCGGCCCCCGCCGGCACCACGATCCGCCCGTACAGCGCATTGATCAGCGTGCTCTTGCCGACGCCGCTCGCACCGGCGAGCACGACCTTGCCCGACATGTTCGCCAGTTGCCGGTCGGCCGCGGCCAGCTCGTCGAGGCACTGCCGGGTCGGGTCGGCGTCGGCGACGATCGACCGGAACTCGTCGGCACGGGCCTGGATCCGGGCCCGGCGAGCCTTCTGCCGGTCGTCGAGCGGGGAATGCGTTGTCATGGCGGCCTTCCTGGTCGGTTGAGGATCAACCGGTGACAGGCACGACGGTGCGCGTCAGATCCGGGCGGTCTGACCTTCGCGATGCCGGGTTCCGGGGTTAGCCGCGCGCACGGAGATCACCCGATGTGCTCAACCGACATCCGTTTTGCTTATGGCGCTTGGGTTTCGGCGAGCGGCGGTGATTCCACGCGAGACGTGTGCCGGTAACCCTGTCGCCGCCGGAGGTCAGCAGGCCTTGACGATCCAGGTGTGCGCCTTGGGGCTGACGTCGAGGATCTTGACCGTCTTGGCGCCGGCGGGCACGCGCACCACGTAGGTGCCGGGGTAGACCGGGTAGCCGAAGCTGCTGCCCGCGGGGGCGGCCGCGGTGCCCGCGATCATGTCGCCGTTGGTGCGGTGGATCGTGGTGGAGACCGCCTTGCCGCAGTTGTTGTTGATGACGATCCTGCCCTTGGCGGCGGCGGTGGCGGTGCCCGCGCCGAGGGCCGACATGACCAGGGCCGTGGCGGCCAGGCCGGTGATGAGGCGCCGGGTGGTGGTCATGGTGCTCCTTGATGCTTCCGAGGTGGTCGAAAGATCAAGATATCCAGGCACGCGGCCGGGCACAGTGGGTCGAACGACCGACACCGCGCCGGGACGTCAGCGGGGCTGGTCGGGCCACCCGCTGGGCAGCCGGAACGGGCCTGCCCACGGTTCCAGCGGCACGCCCCACGCGTTCACCTGGAACGAGATCTTGCGGTACTCGCCGCACAGGGTGACCAGCTCGATCAGTTCCACCTGCGCGTAGTGCCCGGCCAGGCCGCGCCAGGTGTGGTCGGTGATGGTGCAGCGGTCGTGCAGCTCGTCCAGCGCGGTGATCAGCACCTGCTCGCGCGGTGACCACGGGTGTGCGTCGACCGGGTGCGACAGCGCGTCGATCTCGGTGGCGGACAGGCCTGCGGCGGCGGCGATGGGCAGGTGGTGGTTCCACTGGTAGAGCGCGGTGCAGTTCCACGCGCCGCGCAGGATGACGATCTCCCGGTCGCGCGCGGGCAGCACGCCGGTCACCACGCCGCGGGCGATGGGCACGGTCTGCTCGTAGAGGTACGGGTGGCGCACCAGGGTCAGCAGGATGTTCGGGCTCTGCGCCCGGTGCTCGTCCCAGATGGCGCTCGCTCCCTCGGTGAGCGCCAGGCGTTCGTCGGTGACGGGGTCGCGGTCGGCGGGGGCGATCGGGCGCAGGCGCGGGGTGCGGCGCAGGCCCTCGGCGATCTCGGCGGCCAGGGTGAGCGCCGCCTTGCGCGGGGTCGGGGTGCCGCCGAACTCGTGGTAGAGGTGGGCGACCGTGATGGCCAGGTTCTCCCGGCACGACCAGTCCGCCCAGTGCCGCAGCGGCAGGTCCACCGCGGTCTCCTCGACCGGCATGCCCCGGTCGTAGCGGCGGCGGGTCTCGACCATCAGGTGTTCGAGGTAGTTGCGGAAGTCGATGATGCCGACGGCCGTGGTCATCGGGCCCCGGCCGGGCACCACGACGGCGGGCCGCATCGCCGCGAGCTCCGCGCACACCGCGTGCCAGCGGGCTGCCGAGCCCGACCACTGCGCGGGGTGGGTGCCGGGGCAGAGCAGGTCGCCGGTGATCAGGGTCTCGTCGTCGGGCAGCCACACCGCGGTGTCGCCCTCGCTGTGCGCGGGGCCCAGGTCGATCAGCTCGACCGGCACGGTGCCCAGCTTGACCGTCGCGCCGCCCTCGAAGGTCGTGCCGGGCGCGAAACCCGGTTCCGGCAGGTCGAAACCGGCGAGCGCGCGCCGCAGGTGGTGGTCCAGCGGTGTGTTCGGCTCGGCGGTGACCTCGCCGGGGTCCGCGGCGATCTCGGCGGCGGTGCGGGCGCTGACGTGCACCTCGGCGCCGGTCAGCGCGGCGTGGCCGCCGTGCCGGTGCGTGTCGGCGTCGGTCACCACCAGGTGTCCGATGTGGACGTCCGGGAGGACGGCGCGGGTGGCGTCGAGCAGGTGCCGGGTGTGCGCGCGGTCGCGCCGGGCGTTGACTAGCAGGCCCTCGTCGCCGTTGTGCACGACGGTGCTGGTGCCGCGCGCCCAGCGCCCGTCGCCGTCCAGCCACACCAGGACGTGCTTGCCAATGCGGTGCGGTGTGGTCATCGTGGGGTCCTCGTGTCGTCGGTCAGCGCGGCGAGCCGGTCCCGGATGACGCCGGCGGTGGCGTCCAGGTGGTGCTCGACCATGGTGAAGTGGTCGCCGTCGACGTCCGCGACGGCGGTGATGCCGGGCAGGTCGGTGCGCCAGTCGCCGGCGAGGCCGCCGAGCGGCTCGCCCGCGCGGACCAGCACGGTGGGCAGGCCCGGAGCGGGCCGCCAGTCCAGCAGCAGCCGCTCGGTCCAGGCGAACGCCGAGAGCCGGGTGCCGTCGAACCCGTCGACGACGTGCTCGCGCTCGAAGAGCCCCTGCCACAGGGCCGGGTGGAGCGCCTGCTTGGCGGGACTGTCGAGCAGGTAGGTGTCGACCAGCACGACCGCCCGCACGTCCCGGCCGACCGCGGCGAGGCGGTGCGCGACCTCGTGGGCGAGGACACCGCCGGAGGAGATCCCCAGCAGCACCACCGGTTCTGCTCCCACCACCGCGTCGGCGAGGGAGGTGATCAGGGCGTCGCGGTCGGCGGGCAGCGGCTCGCCCTCGGCGAACCCGGGCGGGGTGAGCGAGTCGACCGCCCAGTCGTCGGGGAACGCTTCGGCCAGGCCGTAATGGGCGTGCGGGCCCGTGATCGGCACGATCGGCGCGACGCACACCAGCCGGGGACCGCCGGAACCCGCGCGCAGCCGGTCGGCCGTCACGGTCCGCTCGCCGCGGGCGAACGCGGGCCGCAAGGCCGCCACGGACAGCAGAAGTGCTTGTGCGCCATCGTGGTTGCCGGCATCGACGGCCTGCCGGTGCAGGGTCGCGACCAGGTCGGCGCGCGGCTCGGCGGTGGGCGTGCCGACCAGGGTGAGCAGGTGCTCGGCCAGGGCCAGCGGCGTCGGATGCGCGAGCACCGCGGCCGTGGGCAGCGACACCCCGGTCGCCGCGACCAGCCGGGTGCGCAGGTCGATGGCGATCAACGAGTCGAACCCCAAGGTGCGGAACGGTGTCGCGGCGTCGATCGACTCGGCGGTGGCGTGCCCCAGCGCGGCGGCGGCTTCGGCGCGCACCAGTTCGACGAGGTGCCGCCTCTGCTCCGCCGGGCCGAGGCGCGGCAGCCGCACCTCGGCGACGGGCTCCGCCTCGGCGAGCGGGGAGAGCAACGGGCTGGGCCGGGCGACGGTGAACGCGGGCAGGTAGCGGTCCCACGCCACGTCGGCGATCACCACCGCCGGGTCGCCGTCGGCGATCGCCCCGGCCAGGCAGGCCAGCGCCCGTCCGGTGGGCAGGAACCCGAGCCCGCCCCGGACCAGCCGATCGTCCTCGGCACCCCCGGACCGCTGCACGTCCCACAGTCCCCAGGCCACCGCGGTCGCGGGTGCGCCCCGGCCCCGGCGGCTCTCGGCCAGCGCGACCAGTTCCGCGTCGGCCCCGGCGAGCACCGCGTGCCCACCCGCGCCCCACACGCCGGTCGTGGACGTGAACAGGACGAACGCGTCCACGTCCCCGACGAGCTCGTCGAGTGCGTGAGCCAGGTCGACCCTCGCGGCGATCGCCGGCTCGACCGCGTCGGCGTCGACCTCCGCCACCGGCGCGAGAGCGACCTCTCCGCCGACGTGGAACACCGACCGCACCGGCCGTCCCTCGGCCTCCAGCCGGGCGAGCACGGCCGTGAGGTCGCTGTGGTCGGTGACGACCTCGACGTGGTCCGCGCCGCCGTCGGCCAGCCAGCGGGTGAGCTCCCAGCCGAGCGGGCCGTCGCCGGCCACCAGGGCCGTGCCACGCGGCGACCAGCGCCGGGCAGGGGTGGGGACGCGGTGGAGCCGGCGGGCCAGGACGCCGTGCGGTCGCACCGCGGTCTGGTCCTCGCCCGTGACACCGGACAGGACGGCGGCGAGCAGGCCGCCGGCCTGTGCGTCCACGACCGGGGGCAGGTCGACGGTGCCGCCCCACAACGCGGGGTGCTCCAGCGCCGCGGTCCAGCCGATGCCCAGCACGGGGGCCTGGCGCGGGTCGCGCACCGGGTCGTCGGGGGCGGTGCCGACCGCTCCTCGCGTCAACGCCCAGACCGGAACGCCCGCGTCGAGGCGCACGAGTTCCTGGATCAGGGCGATCGTGCCGTCGGCGCCGAGGGTCGAGGCGACGCCGGTGAGGTCGTCCGGGAGGTCCAGCGCCTCGCCGGGCTCCAGCGTCGTGTGGTGCACCTTCGCGCCGTGGGCGAGCAGGCTGACCCGCACGTCGTCGTCCGGAGGGCCGACCAGCAGCCAGGTCCCGCTCAGTTCCGCGTCGCCGGGTGTGGGCACGGAAGTCCAGCGGGTGCGGTAGAACCAGTCGTCCACATCGGACGGACGGGGGGCCTGCACGGCCCAGAACCGCTCGTGCTGGAACGAGTACGTCGGCAGGTCGACCTTGCGCGCGCCCGGGAACACCGACGCCCAGTCGACGTCGACGCCGTGCGCGTGGGCCTCGCCCAGGGACCGCAGGAACCGGTCCGGACCGGCGTCGTCGCGGCGCACCGAGCCGATCGCGGTGACCTCGATCCCGGCGGCCTCGGCGATGTCGTGGATGCCCGCCGCCAGCACCGGGTGCGCGCTCGACTCCACGAACGTCGTGTACCCGTCGGCCAGCAGCGCGGACACCGCGTCGGCGAACGAGACCGGACTGCGCAGGTTGAGGTACCAGTAGCCGGAGTCCAGCTCGGCCGTGTCGACCAGACCGCCGCGCACCGTGGAGTAGAACGGCACCGACGACGCGCGCGGACGCACGACGGCGAGCAGGTCCAGCAGTTCTTCCTCCAGTTCCGTGACGTGCGCGGAGTGAGCCGGGAAGTCGACCCCGGCCAGTCGCCAGCGCGGCACCCCGGCCTTCGACAGCCGTCGCTCCAGCGCGTCCAGGTCGTCGGCGGACCCGGACACGGTGAGCGTGCGCGGCCCGTTGACCGCCGCGATGTCCACCGGCCCCAGCAGCGGACGCACCACGTCCACCGACTCCATCACCGACATCATGCCGCCGGTCCCCGACATCCGGCGCAGGATCAGCTTGCTGCGCAACGCCGAGATCCGCGCACCGTCCTCAAGGGACAGAGCGCCCGCCACGCAGGCCGCCGCGATCTCGCCCTGCGAATGGCCCACCACGGCGGCGGGTTCCACACCGTGTGCACGCCACAGCTCCGCCAACGACACCATGACCGCCCACAGGAACGGCTGGAGCACGTCGACCCGCCGGGGATCCGGCGCGCCCTCGTCACCCCGCGCCACCGCCAGGAGCGACCAGTCCACGAACGGTTCCAGCGCGGCGGCGCACTCGCTCAGCCTCGCCGCGAACACCGGCGACGACGCCAGCAACTCGCCGGCCATGCCCGCCCAGAACGCGTCCTGTCCGGCGAAGACGAACACCGGCCCGCCGCGTTCGCGGGCCACCGCCCGCGACACCGCGGGATCGGGCTTGCCCTCGGCCAGCGCCGTCAATCCCCGGCACAACTCGGCCCGGTCGGCCCCGACGACGACCGCGCGGTGCTCGAACGCGGTCCGCGCCGCCGTCAGCGACCACCCCAGGTCGGCCTCGTGCAACTCGGGCCGGGCGTCGACGTGGGCGAGCAACGCCCCGGCCTGCGCCCGCAACGCCTCTGCCGTCTTCCCGGACACCGTCCACGCCACGGGTTTCGGTGCCCTCTCCCCGGTGGTCTCCGGGAGTGCGGGTGCCTGTTCGAGAACGGCGTGGGCGTTCGTACCGCTGATGCCGAACGACGACACCGCGGATCGGCGCGGTGCTCCGGTCGCGGGCCACGAGCGCTCCTCGGTGAGCAGCTCCACCGTTCCCGCCGACCAGTCCACTTTGGACGTGGGTTCGGTGACGTGCAGCGTCCGGGGCAGGGTTCCGTGCCGCATGGCCAGGACCATCTTGATGACCCCCGCGACGCCCGCCGCGGATTGGGTGTGCCCGATGTTCGACTTCACCGAACCCAGCAGCAGCGGCCGTTCCCGCTCCCGCCCGTAGGTCGCGATCAGCGCGCCCGCCTCGATCGGGTCGCCCAGCACCGTCCCGGTGCCGTGCGCCTCCACCACGTCGACCTGCCCGGCCGCCAGGCCCGCGTCGGCCAGCGCCGCGCGGATCACCCGCTGCTGCGCCGGGCCGCTGGGCGCGGTGAGCCCGTTGGACGCGCCGTCGGAGTTCACCGCCGTGCCGCGGACCACCGCCAGCACCGGGTGCCCGTCGCGCAGCGCGTCGGACAGGCGGGCCAGCAGGAGCACCCCGACGCCCTCGGCGAACGTCATGCCGTCGGCTTCGGCGGAGAACGCCTTGCAGCGCCCGTCCGGGGCCAGCACGCGCTGCCGCCCGAAGGACACGAACACGTCCGGGTCGGCCAGCACGGTCGCGCCGCCGGCCAGCGCCAGGGAACTCTCCCCGGAGCGCAGCGAGCGGCACGCCAGGTGCAGCGCCACCAGTGAGGACGAGCACGCCGTGTCCACGGTGAGCGCGGGCCCGGTCAGGCCGAGCGCGTAGGCGATGCGCCCGGACAGCAGGCTCGGGTGGGTGCCGATGGTCCGGTAGCCCTCCGCGCCGTCCTCACCCGCGGCGTACGCCTGGTGGCTGGAGCCGATGAACGTCCCCGCACTGGCGCCGCGCACGGTCGCCGGGTCGATGCCCGCCCGTTCGAACGCCTCCCACGACGTCTCCAGCAGCAACCGCTGCTGCGGGTCCATCGACAGCGCCTCCTTGGGGGAGATGCCGAAGAACGCCGCGTCGAAGCCGGCGGCGTCGTCGAGGAAGCCGCCGCCGGTGGTGTAGGTGGTGCCCGGCCGGTCGGGGTCGGGGTGGTGCAGCGCGGGGTTCCAGCCGCGGTCAGTGGGGAACGGGCCGATCGCGTCGCCGCCCGCGGTGACCAGGTCCCACAGCTGCTCGGGGCTGCCGACTCCGCCGGGGAAGCGGCAGCTCATGCCGATGATCGCGATCGGCTCGTCGGTGGTCGTGCGGCTGTCGGCGACGACCTCCGCGTCGTCGTCGCCCGCGAGCAGGGCGGACAGGTGCCCGGCCAGGTCGCGCGGGCTCGGGTGGTCGTAGACGACCGAACTGGGCAACGTCAGCCCGGTGGCCGCGGCCAGCCGGTTGCGCAGCTCCAGCGCGGTGACGGACTGGAAACCCAGGTCGTGGAAGGACTTCCCGGCGGCGATCCCGTCGGATGACGCGTGTCCGAGCACCGCGGCGGCCTCTCGGCGCACCAGGTCGAGCAGCGCGGTGCGGTCGGTCACCCGCGCGGAGGCGGGTTCGACTCCGCGCGGCGCAGCGGTGCTCGCGGCCAGCGCCGCGGTGTCGACGCGCGCCGGGTAGGCGACGGCCGCGCCGGTGCCCAGGGCGGTGTCGAACAGGCGGAGGCCTAGGTCGGGGGACATCGGCAGCAGTCCGACGCGAGCCAGCCTGCCGACGTCGGCCGAGGCCACCATCCCGGCGTCCCACAGACCCCAGGCCAGCGACACGGCGGGCAGGCCGAGGCCGCGGCGGTGCTGCGCGAGTGCGTCGAGGAAGGCGTTCGCGGCGGCGTAGTTGCCCTCGCCCGCCCCGCCGGTCGTGCCGAGGAACGACGAGTAGAGGACGAACGCGGACAGCTCCCGGTCCTTGGTCAGGTCGTGCAGGTGCCAGGCGGCGTCGGCCTTGGGGCGCAGCACGCCGTCGAGCTTGGCCGGGGTCATCGACGAGATCACGCCGGCGTCGAGGGTCCCGGCGGTGTGCACGACGGCGGCCAGGTCGGGGAGTTCCCGGAGCAGTCGTTCGGCGGCGGCGCGGTCGGCGACGTCGCAGGCCACGACCCGCACGCGGGCTCCGAGGGCGGTCAGTTCGGCGGCGAGCGGGCCCGCCGACGGGGCGTCCGGGCCCCGCCTGCTGACCAGCACCAGATCGCGGATGCCGTGCCGGGTGACGAGGTGGCGGGACAGCAGGGCGCCGAGCGCGCCAGTTCCGCCGGTGATCAGCGTGGTGCCCGACCACCCCGCGGTACCCCTGGCGCGCGCCTCGACCAGGCGCGGCGCGTGCGGTGCACCGTCTCGCACGACGATCTCGGGTTCGCCGGTCAACGGCGCGGGGCCGTCGGTGTCGATCAGCGCGAACCGGTTCGGGTGCTCGTCCTGCGCGGCCCGCACCAGGCCTCGCGCCGCCGCGGCGGCGAGGTCCGCGAACTGCGTGCGGAACACCAGCTTCGAGCGCGCGGTCCTGGGGTCGTCGAGCCAGGCCTGGACCTGCCCGAGCACGCGAGTGGTGACCGCCCGGACGGCCTCCGGCATCGGCAGATCGGGCGAGTCGACCGGAACCAGCACGGCGTCCGGGAGCGGACCGTCCTGCGCCAGCACGGCGTCGAAGTCGCTGACCGCGAGCTCCGGCCCGGACGGCACCGGCCGCCACTCCTGGCGCAGCACCTTTCCGTCCACATCGGACGAGTCGAACCAGTACCGGTCGCGCTGGAACGGATACGTGGGCAGGTTGATCCGCCTACCGTCGGGCACCACCGCGTCCCAGCGCACGTCGACGCCGTCGGTGTGCAGGCGCGCGACTGCCGTCAGCAGTGCCTCTTCCTCGCCGCGGTCCTTGCGCAGCGCGGGAACCACCAGCGCCGCCGGTGCGCTGTCCTGGGTGTGCGCGGCCAGGCTTCCGTCGGGACCGAGTTCGAGGAACCGGGTCACCCCGGCGTCCTTCATCGCCGTCACCGCGTCGGCGAACCGCACCGCCTCGCGCACCTGCCGCACCCAGTAGTCCGGTGTGGACAGATCGCCGGTGATGGTGGAGACGACCGGGATGGCCGGCGGGTGGAACGTGCAGCGGCCCGCGACCTCAGCGAAGGCGTCGAGCATCGCGTCCACGGCGGGGGAGTGGAACGCGTGGCTGACCCGCAGCCGTCGCGTGCGTCCGGCGAAGTGCTCGCCGAGCGCCACCACCTCGGCCTCGGCCCCGGACACCACCACCGCGCCAGGCCCGTTGACCGCCGCGATGGCCACCCCGGGGGTCAGCAGCGGGCGCACGTCGTCCTCGCTCGCCCGGATCGCCAGCATCGCGCCGCCTTCGGGCAGTGCCTGCATCAACCGGCCGCGCGCGGTGACCAGCGCGCCCGCGTCCTCCAGGGACAGCACACCGGCCACGTGGGCCGCCGCGATCTCGCCGACCGAATGCCCCACCAGGAAGTCGGCGCGCACACCCCACGACTCGATCAGCCGGTACAGCGCCACCTCCACGGCGAACAGCGCGGGCTGGGCGAACTCCGTGCGGTCCAGCCCGTCCCCGCTGACCACGGCGTCCCACACGGGCCTGCCCACGACGTCCAGCACCTGGTCGAGCGCTTCGGCGAACACCGGGAAGCGGCCGTACAGTTCGACGCCCATCCCGACGCGCTGGGCTCCCTGCCCGGCGAACACCACGCCGAGCCTTCCGTCCCGCTGTGCCACGCCCTCGATGACGCCCGGCGCGCCGTCGGCCACCGCCGCGAGCCCCGTCCGTGCGTCGCCCACGACGACCGCGCGGTGCTCGAACCGGTGCCGCGCCGCCAACGACCACGCGAGATCCGCGGGCTCGACGGTCCCGATGAGCGGCAGCAGATCCCGCGCCAGGTCCCGCACGGCCGCCGCGTCCTTGCCGGACAGCACCAGTGGAACGTCCACCGGGCCCTGCACCGCGTCCTGCACCTCTGCCGGCGGGGCCTGTTCGATGATCGCGTGGGCGTTCGTGCCGCTGATGCCGAACGACGACACGCCCGCCCGGCGCGTGCGCCCGGTCTCCGGCCACGCCACCGACTCGGTCAGCAGCTCCACGCCACCGGCCGCCCAGTCCACCTTCGGAGTCGGCTCGCTGACGTGCAAGGTCTTCGGCAGCAGCCCGTGCCGCAGCGCGAGCACCGTCTTGATCACGCCCACCACGCCCGCCGCGGCCTGCGCGTGCCCCAGGTTCGACTTCACCGAACCCAGCAGCAGCGGCCGGCCCTCCCGGTCACGGCCGTAGGTCGCCAACAGCGCGTGCGCCTCGATCGGGTCGCCCAGCACCGTTCCGGTGCCGTGCGCCTCCACCGCGTCCACGTCGGCCGGGGACAGGCCTCCCGCCGCCAGCGCGCGCCGGATCACCGCCTCCTGGGCGAGCCCGTTCGGTGCGGTCAGGCCGTTCGACGCGCCGTCGGAGTTCACCGCGCTCGACCGCACGACCGCCAGCACGTCCGACCCGAGTCGTCGCGCCTCGGAGAGCCGCCGCAGCACCAGCACGCCGACGCCCTCCGACCACGCCGTGCCGTCCGCGTCGGCCGAGAACGAGCCGCACCGTCCCGTCGGCGACAGGCCGCCCTGGCGGGCGAACTCGGCGAACAGGCCCGGTTCGGACATCACCGTCACGCCGCCGACCAGTGCCGTGGCGCACTCGCCCGCACGCAGCGCCAGCGCCGCCTGGTGCAGTGCCACCAGCGACGACGAGCACGCGGTGTCGACCGTCATCGTCGGTCCGCGGAACCCGAACTGGTAGGCCAGCCGTCCGGAGAGGACACTCGCCGACGTTCCGGTCAACGCGAACCCGCCGTCGTCCGCGCGCAGGCCAGGCCCGTAGTCCTGGTGCATCGCGCCGACGAACACGCCCACCTCGTCGCCGTCGAGGACCGCCGGGTCGAGCCCGGCGCGTTCCATCGCCTCCCACGAGGTCTCCAGCAGCAGCCGCTGCTGCGGGTCCATCGACCGCGCCTCCCGCGGGCTGATCCCGAAGAACCCGGCGTCGAAGTCAGCGGCGTCGTAGAGGAAACCACCCCTGCCCGGCAGATCGAGGTTCCAGCCGCGGTCGGCAGGGAACCCGGACAGCGCGTCGCCGCCGTCGAGGAGCAGCCGCCACAGGTCGTCGGGGGAGCGGACGTCACCGGGCAGCCGGCACGCCATGCCGACGATGACCACCGGGTCGTCGGCCGGCGGCACGCTCGGCCGGGCGGTCACCTCGGGCCGGACGCCGCGCAGTTCCGCGTCGAGGTGCGCGGCGAGCCGGTCGGGGGTCGGGTGGTTGAACGTGACCGTGGTGGGCAGCGCGAGGCCGGTGTCGGTGCTGAGCAGGTTGCGCAGCTCCGTCGCGGCCATCGAGTCGAAGCCCTGCTCCTTGAACGTCCGCGCCGGGTCGACGGGCCCGCCGAGCACGGCCGCGGCCTGCGCTCGCACCCAGGCCGCGACGGTGCGCCCGCGGTCGCGGTCGTCCAGGCCGGAGAGCTTGCGGGACAACGGAGCCGCAGTGTCCTGAGTGGACTTCTCGCTGCCGTGGAGCGTGCGCTGGAACGCGTACGTGGGCAGCGCGACGCGGTGCGCGCCGGGGAAGGCCGGTGACCAGTCGACGGCCACGCCGTGCGCGTGCGCGGACGCCACCGACAGCAGCAGCCGTTCCAGGCCACCCTGGTCGCGGCGCAGCGACCCGACCGCCACCCCGCCGGACTCCTCGATCGAGCCCGCCAGCACCGCGTGGGGGCTCATCTCCACGAACACCGCGTGCTCGCCCAGCAGACCCCGCACCACGCGGTGGAAAGCGACCGGTTCGCGGTTGTTGCGGTACCAGTAGTCCGCGTCCAGCTCGGCGGCGTCCAGCAGGCCGCCGGTCACCGTCGAGTAGAACGGCACCGCGGAAGCGATCGGCCGGACCGGCGCGAACGCCTCCAGCAGCGGCTCACGAGCGCGTTCCACCTGTGGCGAGTGCGACGCGTACGCCGCGCTCACCAAGCGCGCCTTGACCCCCGTCGCGGAGACCGCCGCGACCAGGTCCTCGGTCGCGGCCACCTCGCCGGTCGCCACCACCGACGACGGTCCGTTCACGGCGGCGATCGTGACGCGCCCCTCGTAGCCGGTCAGCCACTCGGCGACCTGCTCCTCGCCCAGCGCGAGGTGCGCCATGCGCCCGGAGCCGGCCAGCAGCTCCGCGGCGATCCGGCTGCGCTGCGAGATGAGCCGCGCGCCGTCGTCCAGCGACAGCGCCCCGATCGCGCACGCCGCCGCGATCTCGCCCTGCGAGTGCCCGACCACCGCGGCCGGTCGCACCCCGAACGACGACCACGCCGCCGCCAGCGACACCATCACCGCCCACAGTGCGGGTTGCAGCACCTCCACCTGAGCCAGTGCGTCCGCGTCGCCCAGCACGTCCGTCAGCGACCAGGTCACGTACGGGGCCAGTGCCGCGGCGCACTCGGCCATCCGGTCCCGGAACGCCGGGCACGTGTCCAGCAGTTCCAGCCCCATCCCGACCCACTGCGAACCTTGGCCGGGGAACACGAACACGGGACGCGGCGACCCGGCGTCGGACCCGCGCGCCACTCCGGGCGCGGGGGTGCCGTCGGCGATCGCCCGCAGCCCCGTCCGCAACGTCTCCAGGTCCGCGCCGACCACACCGGCGCGATGCGGGAACGCCGTCCGCGACCCGGCCAGCGAGAACCCGATGTCGGCCGGCGAACCGTCCAGATCCAGCAGTGCCAACGCCTGCGCGCGCACCGCGGCCTCGCTCGCCCCGGACACCGTCCACGGCACCGGCCCGTCCACAGTGGACGAATCCTGCTCGGGTGCGGCCCACGAGGTCAGCACCACGTGGCAGTTCGTGCCACCGACGCCGAACGACGACACGCCGGCCACCGACGGCCCCGCGAGCTCGACGACCTCGCGCACCACCCGCAGGTTCGTCGCGGCGAAGTCGATGTCGGGGGAGGGGCGCTCGAAGTTCAGGCTCGGCGGGACCACCTGGTGCCGCAGGGCCAGGATCGCCTTCAGCAGTCCGGCGACGCCGGCCGCACCCTCCAGGTGCCCGACGTTCGTCTTCACCGACCCGACCAGCAACGGCCTGTCGGCACCGCGCGCCGTTCCGAGCACCGCGCCCAGCGCCGCGGCCTCGACCGGGTCACCCGCCTTCGTGCCGGTGCCGTGCAACTCCACGAAGTCCACCGCGCCCGGCGCGATCCCCGCCCGTGCGTACGCCGCGCGCAGCACCGCCTCCTGCGCCCCGGCGTCCGGGGTGGTCAGCGTGGCGCTCGCGCCGTCGTTGTTGACCGCGCTGCCCCGGATGACGCAGTAGGGCACGTCGCCGTCGGCCAGCGCCCGCTCCAGCGGCTTGAGCACGACGACGCCGCCGCCCTCACCGCGGGCGAACCCGTTGGCGCGCGCGTCGAAGGTGAAGCACCGCCCGTCCGGTGACAGGGCGCCGAACCGGTCGGCGACGGTCGTGCCGTCCCGCCCCAGGTTCAGCTGCACCCCGCCGACCAGTGCCAGTTCGGACTCCCCGCGCAGCAGGGACTCCACCGCCAGGTGCACCGCCACCAGCGACGACGACTGCCCGCTGTCCACCACGAGACTCGGGCCGCGCAGCCCCAGGAAGTGCGACACGTTGTTGGCGATCAGGGCGCGGCTGGTGCCGGTGAGCGTGTGGCCGCCGATCTCGTGGCCGAGCTTCGCGTGGTCGTCGGCGATCGCGCCCACGAACACCCCGACGGCCTTCTCCCGCAACGTTGCCGGGATCGTGCCCGCGTCCTCCAACGCCTCCCACGCCAGTTCCAGCAGGAGGCGCTGCTGCGGGTCCATGGCCTTCGCCCGGCGGGCGGGGACGGCGAAGAAGTCCGCGTCGAAACCCTCGACGTCGGCGAGGTAGCCGCCCCTCCCACCAGGCCTGCCCGGCGGCGGGTCGGTGAGCGCGTCCCGGCCGTCGCGCAGCAGGTCCCACAACGCGCCGGGCCCGTCGGCTCCCGGCAGCCTGCAGGCCAGCCCGACAACGGCGATCCCGATACCGGGCTGGTTCATCGTCCCCTCCAGATGCGCGCGGGGACAGAACAAGAATCACCGCGCGCCGAATAGAGCTTTCGCATGTGATGGACGGCCGACGCGGTCGGCCGGGAATTCACTGGACGCTGTCGGCGAACTCCGCGATGAGCCGCACCGCGTCCGGCAGAGCCCGGGGTTCCGGCAGCAGGTGCAGGTGCTGCACCTGCTCCACCGCGCCGAGGTCCGCTCCCGCCGTGCAGTCGCACGGATCGGTGGTGAACCCGGTGAAGCGGTAGGCGATCTCCATCATCCGGTTGCGCTCGGTCGGCCTGAAGTCCGCGACCAGGTGCACTCCTGCCCTGGCCGCGCGATCGACCAGCCAGTTCAGGATCGCGGCACCCGCGCCGAACTGCACCACGCGGCACGACGTGGCGAGCAGCTTGAGGTGCCAGAAATCGGTGTTCCTGGCCAGCAGCAGCACACCGACGGCACCGTGCGGGCCGAACCGGTCGGACATGCTGATCACCAGGACCTCGTGATCGGGGTCCGAGCACAGCTCCCGCAACGCGGCGTCCGAGTAGTGCACGCCGGTCGCGTTCATCTGGCTGGTGCGCAGGGTGAGCTCCTCGACCCTGGCCAGGTCCCGCGGCTCCGCCCTGGCGATCCGCATCTCCAGGTCCAGCGTGCGCAGGAAGTTCTCGTCAGGACCGCTGAACTCGGTCTGCGCGGCGGCGCGGCGGAAGTTCGCCTGGTACATCTGGCGTCGCCGGCGGGAGTCCTCGGTGATCGTGCCCGGGGTGAACTCCGGCAGGCCCGGCAGGTCCAGCACCTGGGTGTGCGAGTAGGTCCGCACCTCGGGCAGGTGGTACTCGACCTCGGCGCGTTCGGTGGGCCGGTCGTCGACGAACGCGATCGCGGAGTGCGCGAACTTCAACTCCTCGGCGATGGCGCGCACCGAGTCGGACTTGGGGCCCCAGTTGATGGCCGGCAGCACGAAGTACTCGGCGACGCCCAGCTCCTCCAGCCGTGCCCAGGCGTGGTCGTGATCGTTCTTGCTGGCGACCGACTGCAGGATGCCGCGCGAGTCCAGGGTCGTGATCACGTCGAGCACCTCCGGGGACAGACGAACCTCGTCGTCCTCCAGCAAGGTGCCCTGCCACAGCGTGTTGTCCAGGTCCCAGACCAGACACTTGACCTGCGAACGGAGTTCAGACATCCGTGCCACCCCCTGCGGCGATCGCTTGCTCTGCGAGCAGAAGCTGACAGATCTCGCTGGTTCCTTCGATGATCTCCATGAGCTTCGCGTCCCGGTACGCGCGTTCGATCACCGTGCCGCCGTGCGCGGCCCGGGAAGCCAGCACCTGCATCGCGGACGCGGCGGCCTGTGCGGCGTTGGTGGAACTGACGTGCTTGGCGAACACCGCCGCCATCGCCAGCTCGGGATCACCCGAGTCCCAGCTGCGGCTGGCGTGCGCGCAGCTCAGGGTGGACACCTGCTCGCCGACGAAGATCTCGGCCAGCCGCTTGGCCACCAACTGGTGTTCGTGGAGCGGCTTGCCGAACTGGGTCCTGCTCGCCGCGTGTGCGGTGGCTTCGCGCAGACAGGCCCGGAGAATGCCGACACAGCCCCACGCCACGGACATCCGCCCGTACGTCAGCGCGGTGGTGATCACCATCGACAGGTTCTGCCCACCGCCGCCGAGCACCGCGTCGGCCGGCAGGCGCACCGCGTCCAGCCGGACCTCGGAGTGCCCCGCAGCCCGGCACCCGGCCGGATGCGCGACGGGCTCGACCCGCACACCGGGTGCGTCCCGGGGCACGACGACGACCCCGGCACCGTCACCGAACCTGCCGACGACCAGGAGCAGGTCGGCGTAGGCGGCGGCGGTGATCCACGTCTTCCGGCCGGTCACCACGACCTCGTCACCGTCGGGCACGATCACGGTGCCGATGCCCGACAGGTCACTGCCCGCGTCCGGTTCGCTGAAGCAGATCGCGGCGAGGCCTCCCATGGCCAGCGTCGGCAGGTAGGCGCGGCGCTGCGCCTTGTCACCGAGCCGGCCGATGGTCCAGGCGGACATCCCGTGCGAGGTCTGCACGCTGCGCACCGAACTGCACAGGCTGCCCGTGTAGGCGGTGAGCTCACCGTTCTCCAGGCTGCTGAACCCGAGACCGTCGTACTCCACGGGCACCTGCGCGCACAGCAGCCCGCGTGAGCTCAGCTCACGCAGGAGTGGCATCGGCAGCGCGCCGGTCAGGTCCCAGCCGTCGGCCTGGTCGCCGATGAGCTTGCCGACCAGCGCGCGGGCGTCGGAGAGGTGGTCAGCCATCGCTGCCGGCGCCCTGCAGGCGCTCCACCAGCGCGGTCATCGACCGCACGCTCCGGAAGTTGTCGAGCTTGAGGTCCGAGCCGACGACCGCGACGTCGAACGTGCTCTCCAGGAAGACGACCAGCTGCATCGCGAACATGGACGAGACCAGCCCGCTCGCCATCAGGTCCTGGGCCGGATCCACGGTGGTCTTCAGCTTGCTCTCCAGGTACGACCGCACGCTGCTCTCGACGGCGGAGGTCGACATGCTCTGGTCCAACGTCACGACAAAGTCTCCCTGTACTGGTAAAAGCCACTGCCCGACTTGTAACCGAGGTCGCCGTCGCGCACTTTCGCCAACAACTGGTCGCACGGCAGGTATCGCTGCTCACCGGTGCGCTCGTAGAGCGCCACGAGCGAGTCGGCCAGGTTGTCCAGGCCGATCAGGTCGGCGGTGCGCAGCGGCCCGGTCCGGTGGCCCAGACAGCCCACCATCAGCGCGTCCACGTCCTCGGCCGTCGCCACCTGCTCGCCGACCAGCCGCGCGGCGTCGTTGAGCATGGGGTGCAACAGCCTGCTGGTGACGAAGCCCGGTGAGTCCCGCACCACGACGGCACGCCGGTTCAGCCGCCCCAGCAACGTCCGCAGCCCCGCCACGGTCGCGGCGCTCGTGTGGCGGCCCTGCACGACCTCAACCAGGTCGATCAGGTACGCCGGGTTCATGAAGTGCGTGCCCACCAGCTGCCCCGGCTGCGGCAGCAGGTCGGCGAGCTCGTCGACGGGGATGCCGGAGGTGTTCGTGATGAGCGTGGCGTCCTCACCGACGACGTTCGCCACCTCGGTCAGGACCTTCGCCTTCGTGTCCTTGTGCTCGAAGATCGCCTCGACGACGGTGTCCACTCCGGACAGGTCGTCCACCGAGGTGGTGGTGACGACCTCGCCGGGCTCGGTGTCCGCCGGCAGGGCGCCCATCATGCGGGCGTGCCGCAGCTGGAACGCGATGGTGTGCCGGGCCTTGTCGAGGGCGGCCTGGTCGTTGTCCACGAGGACCACCCGCAGGCCGCTGCCCGCGGCGAGCGTGGTGATGCCGGTCCCCATCACACCGGCTCCGACAACAGCGAGTGAGCTCTTTTCGGGATCAGCCACCTGCACACTCCTCCGTTTCAGATCAACCGGCTGCTCGTGAAACTCAACCGAAAAAATAGTGGAGGTCCGGGTGAAGCGGTATTGGGTAGCATGACTCGACTGGCGTCTTAGTAAATGTTTCGACCTGCTGAGACGGATCTGAAAGTTCGGCAGAACACGATGTTCCCGGCGAATGGGCAGGCGATTACTTCTTGCGTGCCAGCGTGATTCCGTCCGCCATGGGCAGCATGGCCAACTCGACCCGGTCGTCGTTGAGCAGGAACTCGTTCAGCTCGCGCACGGCGACCGTGTCCGCGTCGTGCAGGTCCTCGTCGATGACGCGGCCGAAGAACACCGTGTTGTCCAGCACGATCAGGCCGCCCGGCCGCACCAGACGCACCGCGTGCTCGTAGTAGGCCCGGTAGCTCGCCTTGTCGGCGTCCACGAACAGCAGGTCGACCGTGCCGGGCCCGTTCTGCGCGACCAGGTCGGCCAGCAGGTGGTCGGCCATCCCGACGCGCACCTCGATCCGGTCGGACACACCGGCTCGGTCCCAGTACGGCGCGGCGATCATCGGCCACTTCTCCGAGATGTCCAGCGTGATCAGGCGCCCGCCGGGCGGCAGCGCCCTGGCCATGCAGAGCGTGCTGTACCCGGTGAACGTGCCGACCTCGACGACCATCTTCGCCTGGGTCAGCGCGACGAGGAGCGCGAGGAGCTGACCTTCCTCGGCCATGATCTGCATCGCCTGGCCCATCGGCAGGTCCAGGGTCTCCTGCCGCAGCTCCTTGAGGATGTCGTCATCTCTCAGCGACACCGCCCTGACGTAGTCGAGCAATGCGGGTGAGAACTCAGTCTGCTGCGCCATCCTCTTCCAATCTGTCGCAATGCGTCCCACAGGGCCGAACGCGAACTCACGCAGAGTTCGGTAAAGACCCTATAGAGATGCTCACTCGCAATGCGCCAGGAAAAGTGATGGCGGTGGCGGAGCTATTCCAACCCGGGCAGGTGATAGCCGGTGGCGTCGTCCCACTCGATCTCGTAGTCGTCGAGGGTGAAGGTCCAGTCCGCGTCCGGCACCGCGCCGCGCAGCGCGGTGATCGCGGCCAGCCAGTGCACCAGCGACGGGACGGCCCGCTCGTCGGCGGAAGGCAGCTTGGTCGACCCGTCGAGCACCGTTCCCGGCTCCAGCCGGTCGTAGAGGTACAGGCCCTCTTCTTCCGCGGAGAACGGCGCGTTCGCGTTGCTCGTGTCGACGACCTCGCTGACCGCCGCGACCTCGGTGTCGGTCAGCGGAGTCGCGCGGCGAGCCGTGTAGTAGAGGGAGACGCCCACACCGATCACCCTAACGGGTTCACCCCGCCCTGCCGGTGTCGTAGGCCCACATCGCGATCTCGACCCTGTTGCGGGCGCCGATCTTGGCCAGCAGGCTCGCGACGTGGGTCTTGGCGGTCGTCAGCCCGATGAACAGCTCGGCGGCGATCTCGGCGTTCGTGCGGCCGCGGGCGACGAGCGTCAGCACCTCCTCCTCGCGTTCGGTGAGCGGCTCGATCGGCTGGATCTGCCTGGGCGACGGTGCCCTGGCGGCGAGGGTGGCCAGCAGCCGCCGGGTGACGTTGGGCGCGATCAGGGCGTCGCCGGCGGCGGCGGCGTGGACGGCCTGGACGAGCAGCGCCTGTCCGGCGTCCTTGAGCAGGAAGCCGCGGGCGCCGGCCCGGAGCGCGCCCTGGACGTACTCGTCGAGGTCGAACGTCGTGATCACCACGACCGCGATCGGGTCCGGCACGCCCCGGCCCGCGAGGAGCGTGGTCACCTCGATGCCGTCGAGCCCAGGCATCTGGATGTCGACCAGGCACACGTCGGGGCGGAGCCGCAGCGCCAGCTCGACGGCGGTGTGGCCGTCGGCCGCCTGGCCCACGACCTCGATGCCGGGCTGGGCGTCCAGGATCATCGACAGGCCGGTGCGGACCAGGTCCTGGTCGTCGGCCACCAGCACGCGGACCGTCATCGGCGCACCCGCGTCGGCAGTTCGGCGTCGACCGTCCACCCGCGCTCGGGTGCCGGCCCGGCCCGCAGCGTGCCGCCGAGCAACTGCACGCGCTCGGTCATCCCCAGTAGCCCGAATCCGTGCCGCACCGACCGTGCCGGGTCGATCTGTCCGTCGTCGGTGACGCGCAGCCGGAGCCGTCCCTCGTCCTCCACGACCTGGATCTCCACCCGCGAGGCGTCGCAGGCGTGCCGCAGGGCGTTGGTCAGCGCCTCCTGCGCCAGCCGGTAGACCACCGCGTCGACCTGGGGAGGGAGCTCGTCCAGGTCCTCCGGCAAGTCCACCTCGACGGCCGGCGCCGGCGCGCGTCGGGCGAGGGCCACCAGGTCGGCCACGCCGGGCTGGGGAGCGTCCGCCGCCGGTGCTCCGTCGCGCAGCACCCGGACCACCGCCCGCATCTCCGCGAGCGTCCGCGACGCTTCCCCTTCGATCGCCGCCAGCGCCTCGAGTGCCGCCTCAGGCCGTTGCCCGGCGATCGCCCGGCCCGCCTGCGCCTGCACGGCGATCGCGGAGACGTGGTGGGCGACGATGTCGTGCAGTTCGCGCGCGAGCCCGACCCGCTCCCGGCTGCGGCTCTGGTCCAGCGCCCGGCGCCAGCTCTCGGCGCGGTAGCGGAACGCCGCCCCGGACGCGGCCGCCGCCAGGACGGCGAACCCGCCGAGGACGTCGGCGGGCCCGGTGTAGTCGGCGACCGTGCCGATGCCGGAGGCGACCGCCACCACCGCCAGCCCGATCACGATCTCGCGTCCCGAACCCCAGCGGACCAGCGCGTGGACGAGCACCAGGACGTAGATCATCGTGTCGAGGCCCACGCTCGGGGCCCCGCCCAGCAGGCTCGCCAGTCCCAGCACCATCGCGGCCCCGAAGCCCACCACGACGCAGGCCAGCGGGTGGGTGCGCCGCCAGAGCAGCACCGGCGCGAGCCCGACCGCCACGACCACCGCCACCGGCCGCCAGGCGACGCCGTCCCGCAGCACCCCTTCGAGCAGTGCCGCCACCATCACGACCCCGACCAGCACCCAGTCGCGCGACACCCGTGCGGGAGCGTCCGGGGCGCGGGGCTCGGTCCACAGCGAGCTCAGGGCGTTGGTGGTCACGCGCCCAGCGTAGGGATCGCCGGTTCGCCGGGGACCGACCGAAAGAACGAGACGGTTCCTCTACTTAAGACGGAGACAGGACGGGCCTCGATGCCGGTGTGCCCGCCACCGCGCTCGGCGACTGTTGGTCCACCGGTTTTCACCACACCAACGGAGCCTGCGATGAGATCACGTCAACCCACCAAGACCGCACTGGACGAACAGCGGATCCCGGTGAGAGTCAAGCTCGCCGCGGCGTGGACCAGCTTCATGTTCCTGTACGCCTACGTGGACATCATCGCCTTCTTCAAGCCCGGCGTCATCGACGGCATCGAGGCCGGCGTCGTCTTCGAGTTCGACATCAGCCAGACGTTGCTGACCACCTTCATCGCGCTCATGGCGATCCCGATCTTCATGGTCGTCCTGTCGGTGGTGCTGCCCGCCAGGGCGAACCGCGTCACGAACCTCGTCGTGGCCGCGGTGCAGATCCCGTACGCGGCCTTCAACGTGGTGGGGGAGTCGTGGACGTTGTTCTACGGCCTCGGCTTCGCGCTGGAGTTGATCCTGCTCGTCCTGATCCTGCGCCTCGCCTGGGGCTGGCCGCGCATCGCGCCGTCGGCGACCAGCCCGAACCGTGGAACCGTTGGCGCCCAACAGGTGGCGTGAACTTCCTGTCAGGCCGTAGTGGTCGCCGCGATGAGCCGGGCGAGCTCGCCCGGCCTGGTGTGCATGGGCCAGTGGCCTGAGTCGATGTCGGCGTAGTCGACGTGCCGGGCCTTCGCGAGCTCCGGCACGTCGCCCGCGTCGATCCACTCCTTCGCCTGGGCGGGGGTGAACTCGGGGCAGACGACCACGACCGGGACCTGGAAGCGGCGCTCGTCGGTCAGCCGCACGACGCCCGTGGCCACACCTGCGGGCACCGGGATCGCGGCTGCGGCGAACGCGGCGCGGGCCTCCTCGTCGAGGTCGGCGGAGTCCGGTCCCTCGAACGGCGTCCAGCCGGGGAAGGGCATGACGCCGTCGGTCAGGTCGAAGAAGTCGGCGTAGGTCCTCCCGTCGGCCACCGGGAAGCCGCCGATGAGGACGACCGCGGAGACCTTGCCGGGCCGCGCGTCCGCGGCGATCCAGGCGAGGCTGCAGGCGGCCGAGTGCCCGACCACCACGGCCTTGCCGGGGACCGCGTCCACGGCGTCGAGCACGGCCGCCACCTGGTCGTCGAGCGTGGCGGAGACGGACCCGTCGCCCTGACCGGGCAGGGTCAGCGGCACGGGGCGGTGACCCTGTGACCGGAGTGCGGACGCGACGTCGTCCCAGGCGGATCCGTCGAGCCACAGGCCTGCGATGAGCAGGATGTCCACGAACTGTTCTCCCTCTCCCGCGCGGCCGGGCCGGCCGCGGTACGCCGCCACGCTAGAGCCAATTCCGGACGATCTGCTTCCGGTATGCCGGACGATCTCCTACCCTGCCCCCGTGCCGAGCGACATCAGCCCCACCGCCAGGGCACTGCGCACCCTGGAGATCCTCCGGACGCGCCCCGGCACCACCGCGGACGAGCTCGCCGGACGCCTGGGCGTCACGGAGCGCGCCGCCCGCCGCTACGTCGGGATCCTGCGCGAGGCGGGCGTCCAGGTGGAGTCGAGCCGGGGTCCGCACGGCGGGTACCGGCTGCGGCGCGGAACGAAGCTGCCGCCGATCGTGTTCACCCAGGCCGAGGCGCTGGGACTGGTCATGGCCGTGCTCGACGGTCAGCCGGCCGCCACCGAGCCCGACAACCCGGTCGGCGCGGCGCTGGGCAAGGTGGTCGAGGCGTTGCCGGAGAACGTCGGCAGGCAGGCGGCCGTGCTGCGCGAGCACGCGAAAGCCGCCCCGGACCGGAGGTCGGCCGGACCGGACCCCGCGATCACCGGCGCCCTCGTGGCCGCCATCGCGGGGAGGTACCGGGTGCTGATCACGTACCGGAGCGAGTCCGGCAACGAGTGGAAGTCCGAAGTGGACCCGTGGGCCGTGGTGGTCCGGCACGGCCGCTGGTACCTGTTGTGCCACTGCCACCGGGCGGACGCGATCCGCACCTACCGGGTCGACCGGGTCCGCGCGGCCGGACAGACCGCGCACGAGTTCGTGCCACCCGAGGACCTCGACCCGGTCGCGATGCTGGAGGAGAACCTCGGCAGCGGCTGGAAGTTCCCCACCCACGTCGTCTTCGACGCACCGCTGGCCGAGGTCGCACCGTGGATCCCGGCCCCGATGGGACGGCTGCACCCGGCAGGGGACGGGTGCGTGCTCCTCGGCAGCACCAGCAACCCGGCGATGTACGCGCAGGAGTGGCTGGCGGCCGTGCCGTTCGACTTCCGGGTCGAGGGCGGCGACGAACTGCGTGCGGCGGTCGCGGCGGTGGCGACGCGCTTCGCGGCCGCCCTCGGGCTCAGCGCACCTGCTCGGCCTTGAACTGCATCTGCGGGCTCGCGTAGAACTCCTGGGCCTGCACCAGCCGCAGCTCGCGCTCACCGGAGCGGTAGGTGAGGTCGATCAGGTCGAAGACGCTCGACGCGGTGCGTTCCAGCGCCAGCGCCGCGTCCTTGGTCTGGACGTAGTGCGCGGTGAACAGCGCGGCCGTGACGTCGCCGGACCCGTTCGCCTTGAACGGCAGGTGCGGGGTGCTCACGAGCCACGACCCGGCGGCGTCCACGACGAGCATCTCGATCGTGCCCTCCTCCCGGTCGGGCCGCTCGACGCTCGTGACCAGCACGGTCGACGGGCCCATCGCGCGGGCGAGGTCGGCCGACGCCAGCGTCTCCTCGACGCTCGCCGGCTCGGTGCCGGTGAGGAAGCCCAGCTCGAACTGGTTCGGGGTGATGATGTCGGCCGCCGGCACGACCTTGTCGCGCAGCAGCACGGGGATCTCGGGCGCGACGAAGCAGCCCGACTTGGCGTTGCCCATCACCGGGTCGCACGCGTAGAGCGCCGCCGGGTTCGCGGCCTTCACCCTGCGCACCGCGTCGATGATCACGTCGGCGATGCCGGTGCCGCCCTGGTAGCCGGACAGCACGGCGTCGACCTGCGGGAACACTCCGCGTTCCTCGACCCCGAGCAGGATCTCCGCCACGTCCGACGGCGGCAGCAGCGGACCGCGCCACGCGCCGTATCCGGTGTGGTTGGAGAAGTTCACCGTGGGGATCGGGACGACCTCGACCCCGAGGCGCTGGAGCGGGAACACGGCGGCGGAGTTGCCGACGTGGCCGTGGGCGACGACCGACTGGATGGACAGAACCTTCATCCGTCCACCCTAGAACGGACGGCCGGCCCGTCGCCTGCGGGGAAGGGCGGGTCCGCCGGCCGGCGCCGCTACTCGAACACGCCGTAGCCCGCGACCGCGTGCGCCCGGACGCCGTCCATGTCGAGCTCCACGCCGATGCCCGGGGTGTCGGGAAGCGTGATGTAGCCGTCCTTCACGATCGAACCGCTGCCGTCGGGGGCGTGGACGTAGCTGTCCCACACCGCGCGTTCCTCGAGCGCGTGCCACTCCTGGACGAGGAAGTTGGGGATCGCGCCGCACTGGTGCGACGTGGCCATCGTGCCCAGCGGGGTCGAGACCAGGTGCGGGGCGAACGGGACGTAGTGGAGCTCGGCGAGGTTGGCGATCTTCTTCGCCTCGGCCAGGCCGCCGCACTTCGGCACGTCCGGCTCGATCACGTCGACGGCGCCCCGTTCGAGCAGCTCGCGGAACCCCCAGCGCAGGTAGAGGTTCTCGCCCGCGCAGATCGGGGTGCGGGTCTGGGCGCGGACCCGCACCAGCGCGTCGACGTTCTCCGCCGGCAGCGGCTCCTCGAGCCACAGGAGGTCGAACGGCTCCAGCTCCCACGAGATCCGGCACGCGCTCGGCACGTCGTAGCGGGCGTGCAGGTCGATGGCCAGGTCGACGTCCGGTCCGATCGCCTCGCGGACCGCCGCCACGCGCTCGACCATCGACCGCAGCTCGGCGGCGTTGACCGTGTGGTTGAAGTCGTCGTACTTGGCCGGGTGGTGGAGGTCGTCGATGTCGAACTTGATGGCCGTGAAGCCTTCTTCGACGACCCGCTGGGCGCGGTCGACGCATCCGGAGACCGACCCCGCGGGGTCGTCGCCGTCGCCGCAGTCCGCGTAGAGGCGGATCCGGTCGCGGAACTTCCCGCCGAGCATGCGGTAGACCGGCTGGCCGGCGGCCTTGCCCGCGAGGTCCCACAACGCGATCTCGATGCCGGACAGCGCGATCACGGACACCCCGCCCTGGGGGCCGGCGAAGACCTTGGCGCGCCGCAGCTTCTCCCAGCACCGCTCGACGTTGCGCGGGTCCTCGCCGATCAGCAGCGGCGTCAGGAACTCGATCATGCCGACGACGGCGCCCGCGCCCGCGTCGGGGTTGGCCTCGCCGAACCCGCTGAGACCCTCGTCGGTGTCGATCCGCACCAGGGTGGCCTCACCGTGGTAGGCCACCACCGCCGTTGTGACGTTCACGATCCGCATGGCTCTCCCCGAAGTCGGGTTGTGCAGGGAACGGGACTGTCGCGACGTTCAACTTGTCCTATAAGCTGATGACATGCAAAGGGGACAGGAGTCTCTGGACGCTGTCAAGGTCCGGACCCTGCCGGTGCAGGTGGCCGCACACCTGACCCGGCGCATCGTCCTCGGCGAGATCGAGGACGGCCGCGCGCCGTCGGAGCTCGACATCTCCCGGGAGTTCGGCGTTTCCCGAGTCGTGGCAAGGGAAACGCTCAAGATCCTCGCCTCGCTCGACATCGTCGAGGTCGCGCAGGGCCGCCGCGTCGTCGTGCGTCCTCCCGCCGAGTGGGACTACCTGAGCCCGTTGCTGATCGAGTGGCTGCCGGCGGAGATCGTCGGTGAGCTGCTGCAGGAGCTGCACCAGATGCGCGTGCTGCTCGAACCCGAACTGGCCGCGATGGCCGCCGCCTGCGTCACCGATGAAGCGGTGCGGCGGCTCAAGGCCGAAGTCGACCGCATGGCGGAGCTCGAGTCGGACCCGAACGCCTACCTCGCGGTCGACCACGAGTTCCACATGGAGATCTGCCGCACGGCCGACAACCGCATCCTCGACCGGATCATGTACTCCGCCCGCTGGCTCGGCACGGCCAGCCGGCGCATCACCAACGAGGCGCCCTCCGCGTTGCGCAAGGCCACGCACGACCACACCGAGATCTACGAGGCGATCGTCGCGCGCGATCCGGACCGCGCCCGCGCGGCGATGCGAACACACCTCGCCAACAACTCCGCGCTCCTCGCGGAGAAAGAGGCGCAGACCAGGCGGGCCTCCCGGCGCCGCTAGCCCCTCTCAGCACCGAGCACCTCGCTTCGCCGCATGAACGATCCGGCAGCGTGGCGCACGCCTCGCTGTACCGCCGGCTGCAACGTCGCCCCGTCGGTACGCGTCCGCACGCCCGGACGCGGGAGGAGTGGTCATGGAAGAGAAGGCCGATTTATCAAGGCGCACTTTTCTCAGCGTGAGCGCGCTCGGCGTGCTCGGTCTCGCCGGGTGCGGGGGAGGGCCCGCACCCGCGCCGCAGGTCGACGTCCAGGTGCCGCAAGCCTTGCTGGACCAGGCTTCCGGCCAGCGCGGCGGGTCGGTCGGGATGCTCTCGCAGAAGCTCTACTCCGAGGCCGCGAACCAGGCGCTGGACCGTTCGCTGCAGGTGTTCGCCCAGGCCACCGGCACGACGGTCCGCAACGACCTGGTGTCCGGGGACGCGGGCGACATGGTCGCGAAGATGGACGCCGAGGTGAAGGCGGGCACCAGCCGCGACTTCGCGTTCGTGAGCGACCGGCGGTTCGTCGGGCAGTTGCACAACCTCGGCGCCCTCACCGACGTCACCGACGTGGTCGAGGAGATGAAGAAGCTCTACGGGGAACCCGCGACGGAGGCGACGAACTACTGTGTGTTCGGCGGCCGCTGGTTCGCCATCCCATACCACTTCATCGCGTCCGCCATGTACCTGCGCAAGGACTGGTACCAGGAGAAGGGCCTGCCGCTCAAGCCCTACTACACCTGGGAAGAGTTGCGCGACAACGCTTTGGAGGTCTCCGACCCGGCGAAGAGGCGCTTCGGCTGGGGCCTCACGGTGAACCGCTCCGGCGACGCCAACGGCTTCATCGCGAACGTCATCAACTGCTACGGCGGCGCGCTCGCGGACAACACCGGCACGAAGGTGGTCTTCAACTCGCCGGAGACCGTCGCCGCCGTCACGTTCATCGGCGACATCTACACGAACCCGAAGTACACGCCGATGCTGCCGCCGGGCATCGGCAGCTGGACGGACTCCAGCAACAACGAGAACTGGCTCGCCCAGATCCTCGGGCTCACCCTCAACCAGTTCAGCGTCTACGCCGACTCCAAGACCAAGAACAACCCCGTCTACGCCAACACCCACCCGTTCAACGGCGCGACCGGACCGGCGATCGACAAGCCGCTCGCGTTCGGCGAGTCCAACTCGTTCGTCGTGTTCAAGGGGGCGAAGAACCCCGACCTGGCCAAGGTCGTCGCGAAGTACATGGTCAGCGGGACCGCGCTGCTCGGTGTCGCGAAGGGAGCGCCGTGCCTGGTGAACCCGTCGTGGGACAAGGTGTGGGACTCCGACCCGTACTACACGAACGGCGACCCGGCGTTCCCCGCGCTGCGCGAGCAGACCCGCACGCCGCTCCCCATCACGACGAGGACCGGCTTCACGTTCCCGCAGGCTCCGAGTCCCGGTGAGCAGGCGGCGACCGCCGCCTACCTGCTGACCGACATGATGCAGTCGGTCATCCAGGGCGCGAAACCCGCCGACGCCGTCGCCTCGACGCACGCGCGGATCGTCCAGGTCTTCGAGCAGCAGGGCTACAAGCAGTGACCGTCGTGCGTGAGCGCCCGGCGCCGGTCCGTCCGGCGCCGCGCGGATCGTCCTCGCTGAGCGGGTCGCAGCGCCTGCTCGGGCGGGACTGGCGGCTCGCGGCCGTGTTCGTGGGGCCGACCCTGCTCCTCGTCGCCGGGCTGATCCTGTTCCCGATCGCCGACTCGGTCCTCACCAGCACCACGGAACGGCACGGCGAGGAGACCGTGTTCGTCGGGCTGGACAACTACAAGGCGCTGCTCGACGACACGGTGTTCCACAAAGGAGTGCTCAACTCGTTCGTCTTCACCGCGTACGCCGAGATCTTCAAGGTGACCCTCGGCCTCATCGCGGCGTTGATGCTGCACCACATGCGGCGCGGCCGGGCGATCGTCGCCGGCGTGATCCTGCTGCCGTGGGTGGTGCCGACGGTCGTCACGGCCTTCACCTGGCGGTCGCTGTTCGACCCGATCTTCGGCAGCGTCAACGTCCTGCTCACCGACTCCGGGATCGGGCCCGCGCTGGCGGCGATCGGGCTCGTCGACCGGTGGCCCGCCGAGTGGCTGTCCGATCCGGCACTCGCGATGCCCGCCGTCATCCTCGTCAACGTCTGGAAGGGCATCCCGTTCTTCACGGTGACGTTCCTCGCCGGGCTCAAGGCGATCGACGGCGGTCTCTACGAAGCGGCCATTGTGGACGGTGCGACGCCCTGGCAGCGGTTCGTCCACATCACGTTGCCGGGCCTGCGGCACGTCATGATCGTGACGGTGCTGCTGTCGTCGATCTGGACGTTCAACAACTTCGACCTGATCTGGTTGATGACCCAGGGCGGACCGGGCGACGCCACCGCCCCGTACGTGATGGTGGCCTACTCCAAGGCGATCCAGCAGCTGCAGCTGGGCGCGGGCGCCGCGGTCACCCTGGTGATGCTGCCGGTCGTCGCGATCCTCGTGGTGATCCTCGTGCGGATGATGCGGCGCAGCGACCTGCCCGGCACGGGCGGTCCGGGGCGCGGCCGGCTGACCCCCGCGCAGCGCCGGGCGATGCCGTGGGTGATCGTCGTGGTCTCGGCCCTGGTGCTCGTCTGGGCGTCGCCGCACATCGTGTGGAAGGCGGCGCTGGTGCTGGGCGTGTTCGTGGTGCTCGCGGCGGCGGTGGGGCGGCTCGTGTCCGTGCTCGCCGCGCGGGGCAGCCGGTCGGCCGCACGGCTGGTCAGCGGCGGCAGCAGCGGCATCGCGCTGGTGGGGCTGCTCGGGTTCGTGCTCGCCCCGCTGTACTGGATGACGGTCACGGCCTTCAAGTCCGACGACCAGATCGTCGCGCGCACCGACGACCTCTGGCCGACGCCGTGGACCACCCAGCAGTTCACGAACCTGTTCACCGGCAGGGCGTTCGGCACCTGGTACCTCAACACGATCCTGGTGTCGGTGGCGTCCACGGTGATCGCCCTGGTGTGCGCGGCGCTGGCGGGCTACGCGCTGGCACGGTTGAAGTTCCGGGGCTCGGAGAGCTTCACGGTGACGATCCTGCTCACCTACGTGATGCCGGGCGCGCTGCTGTTCATCCCGCTGTACCAGATGATGAGCGGCATCGGGCTCAACGACTCGTTGTGGTCGCTGGTGCTCGCGTACCCGACGTTCACGCTGCCGTTCGCGACGTGGCTGCTCGTCGGCTACTTCAAGTCGATCCCGGCGGACCTGGAGGAGGCCGCACTGGTCGACGGCTGCACGCGGTTCGGGGCGTTCCTGCGGATCACCCTGCCGCTGGCCAAACCGGGGCTGCTCGCGGTCGCGCTGTTCACACTCACCAACGCGTGGAACGAGTTCCTGTTCGCGTTCGTGTTCATCACCAAGGACGACTACAAGACGCTGCCCGTCGGCATGCAGTCGATGATCTTCGGCGACGTCGTGCCGCAGGGGCAGCTCGCGGCGGCGTCGTTGCTGATCAGCATCCCGGTCGTGGTCATGTACGCGTTCGGGCAGCGGTTCCTCACCGAGGGCCTCACCGCCGGGGCCGTGAAGGGATGATCACAGAGGAGCACGTGCCGACCGGGTCGCGGCCGAGCGCCCTGCGCATCACCGACCTGCGGGTGGCGAACGTGGACGGGGTGCCGTTCCGCTCGTCGATCATCAGGATCGACACGAACCAGGGCCTGGCCGGGTACGGGGAGGTGCGCGACCAGGCCAGCGCCACCTACGCGTTGATGCTCAAGAGCCGCCTCGTCGGCGAGAACCCCTGCAACGTCGACAAGATCTTCCGCGGGATCAGGCAGTTCGGGCACCACGGCCGGCAGGGCGGCGGGGTCTCCGGCGTCGAGATGGCGCTGATGGACCTCGCCGGCAAGGCGTACGGGGTGCCGGCGCACGCGTTGGTCGGCGGGCGGTTCCGGGACGAGATCCGGTGCTACGCCGACACCCCGTCGCTGCCGGACCCGCACGCGATGGGCGCCCGGCTGCTCGAACGCAAGGCGCGCGGGTTCACGATGCTGAAGATGGACGTGGGCATCGACCTGCTCTGGGACGTGCCGGGGGCGTTGATCGCGCCGAAGGGCGCCCGTGCCGACCTCACGACGATGCACCCGTTCACCGGCATCCAGGTCACCGCGAAGGGAGTCGAGCACCTGGCGTCCTATGTGGACACCGTGCGGTCGGTGGTCGGCTACGACGTCGCCCTGGCCGCCGACCACTTCGGCCACATCGCCCTCGACTCCTGCATCCGGATCGGCCGCGCGCTGGAGCCGTTCACCCTGGCGTGGATCGAGGACCTGATCCCGTGGCAGTTCACCGACCAGTGGCGCTGTCTCACCGAGTCCGTCGCCGTCCCGACGTGCACGGGGGAGGACATCTACCTGCTCGACGGCTTCCGGCCGTTGCTCGACACCGGTGCCATCCGCGTCGTGCACCCCGATCCGGCGACGGCGGGCGGGATCGCGGAGACGAAGCGGATCGGCGACCACGCGCAGGAGCGGGGGATCCCGATGGCCCTGCACCTGGCGGCGTCGCCGATCGCGACGATGGCGTGCGTCCACCTGGCCGCCGCCACCGAGAACTTCCTGGCGCTGGAACACCACGCGGCCGAGGTGGAGTTCTGGAGCGACCTCGTCACCGGCCTGCCCCGGCCGTTGATCCAGGACGGCCACATCACCGTGCCGGACACGCCGGGACTGGGGTTCGGGGACGTCGACGAGGAACTCCTGCGCCGCCACCTCGATCCGCGCGACCCGGTGTTCTTCGCCGAGACGACGCACTGGGACGCCGAACGGAGCCACGACCGCCTGTGGAGCTGATCTCAGGACCGCGTGGCGCGCCACCGCTCGTACTCGGGCCGGGCCTGGTCCGACAGCGGGTAGTACAGCCGCATGTCCCCGCCCTCGGCCAGCCGCATCCGGGAGAACTCCTCCCACTCCGCGTGTTCCCTGGCGACGGCGAGGACCCGCGGTGCGAGCTTGACCGGCACCACGACCGCCCCGTCGTCGTCGGCGACCACGATGTCGCCCGGCTCGACGAGCGTGCCCCCGCACGCCACCGGCACGTTGACGGCGGTCGGCACGATGCCGGTCTGGGTGTGGAAGTTCGGCGTGGCGCCGCGAATCCACAGGCCGAGACCGAGCTTCTTCGCCTCGCCGGTGTCGCGCAGGCATCCGTCGACCACGACGCCCACGCCTCCGCGCCCCTTGAAGTAGGTCAGCATCATCTCGCCGAACACGCCGCTGCTCATGTCCCCGCGCGCGTCGACGACGATCATGTCGCCGGCCTGCGCGTGGTACATGACGTGCCGGTGCAGTTGCGTCTCCGGCTCGGCGTACTCGTCGTCGGGGTAGAGGTCCTCCCGCTTGGGCAGGAACTGCAGCGTCAGCGCCGGACCCGCCACGCGCACGCCGGGCGTCACCGAGACGGGGCCTCTGATGAAGGCGCTGCGGATGCCCATGCGGCTGAGCTCGGCGCTGGCCGTCGCACTGCCGATGGCGGCGAGGGCCGCGCTGAGCTCGGCGGGCGGGCGGACGATGTCGTGCGTCTCGACCACTTCGGTAGTCCCTTCAGAATCCGCGCGGACCGGAGGGCGTCGATGAGACCTTGAGTCGAGCCTAGACCGTCAAACCCTTGTGGCGTAAGGAAATCTGCTTCGCGGTCGGAACCGCGCGGAGTTCGGTGGCCCACGTCGCGAGGGCGCTGGCGGCCGCCCCGGTGAGGTCGGGGCCGGAACCTCACTTCCGGTGGCGGATCCCGGCGTAGAGCAGCGTGCCGCCGGCGAAGGCGAGCGCGAGACCAGCCCACCCGCGCTGGTTCGCGGCCATGGCCGCGCCGTGTTCTCCCTCGGGAAGACCGGTCAGCAGCGGGTAGCCGAACAGGAAGGCGCCGCCGACCAGCGCCAGCACCCCCACGATCAGCGACCACGCGGGCAACGTCGGGTTCTCGAAGTTGAACCCGCCCCTGGTCAGCACGGTCGCGGCCAGCATCAGGGCGAGGGAGAGCAGCGTCAGCACGACGTTCGCCGAGCGCGGCAACAGCGCGTCGCCGAGCACCAGCCCGCCCGCGATGACGACGGCGTCGAGGAGGATCACGACGAGTGCGGCCCGCTGCAACGGCACGAGTCCCATGTCCGGTCACGGTAGGGGTTTCCGTCGTCCGCACGGGCCGGAACTCAGGAATCCGCGGCGGCGAAGTGCCGTTCGGCCGCTTCCAGCCGAGGTGCGGGGACGCCGAGGCGCCGGGCTTCCGCGAGGACGTCGCGGCAGACCGCCCGCGGCTCCTCGGCGGTGGGATCGGCGTGGGCCGCGAAGTTCGCGCGCGCCGGGGCGAAGTGGGCGACCAGCCAGGAGAACACGGGTGCCACCAGCCACACGGGCAGGGTCAGGTGCCTCAGGCCGCCCCGGTGCCGGTGCAGGTCCACACCTCGTGCTTCGAGCAACGGCACCAGCTCCCGGCCGGTCCGCAACGCCTCCCGCAGCGCGGCGGTGTTCCCGATCAACCCGGCCAGCGACCCCACGCGCACCCCCTGGGCGTGCAACGCGGCGTCGGACACGAAGTGGACCCACAGCCAGCCGCGGAAGTCCGGCCGTTCGCGCACCCGGAAACCCGCGCCGGCGAACACCGCGCGCACCGCCCGTTCGCGCTCGGTCGGCGGCTGCCCCAGCGTCCCGAAGAGGACCGACGGCAGCATCGGGCCCCGCAGCACGCCGTCGGTGCCGAAGCCACCGCCGGCCTGCGGGAACCCCCAGGCGAGCCGGTCGACGGGCAGCGGCGCGACCGCTGCGACCGGATCTGCCCAGACGTTGCCGAAGACCAGCACCGTCGCGTTGCTGAGGCGAGGTGCGAGGAAGGCCGCCGCCTCCGGGAGGTGGTGGTGCGACACGCTCAGCACGACGAGGTCGAAGTCGTGGTCGGCGGGCAGGTCCTCCCGCAGGCGCACGGGCCACCGCTGCGAGACCCGCATCGCCCACGGCCGCCGCCGCGCGTCGACGACGTCGAGGTCCACCGCGTCCCCGTACGCCGCCGCGCGGCCGGGCCGGACGTAGAACTCGACCTCGTGCCCCGCCTGGTGGAGGGCCCAGCCGTAGAAGGTCGCGATCACGCCGCGCCCGAACAGGAGGATCTTCACGATGCACCTCGTGGAGTACGCTCTAATTGGAGGAAATCTCCACTTCGACGATATGGAGATGGTCTCCACTTGTCAACGGAGGTGCTGCGTGGACGCCGTCCGACCGCTGCGGGCCGACGCCCGGCGCAAGCGGGAAGCCCTGCTCGCCCAGGCGCGCGAGCTGTTCGACGCGGGCACGTTCTTCGAGCTGCGCTTCGACGACTTCGCCAAGCTGGCCGGGGTGGGGGTCGGGACGCTCTACCGCCACTTCCCCACGCGGGAGGCGCTGGCCGAGGCGGTCTACCGCGAGGAGGTCGCCGCGCTGTGCGGCCGCGTTCGCACGTTGCGGGACACGATGCCCGCCGAAGCCGCCCTGGCGTCGTTCCTGCGCGGCTTCGTCGACTACCTGGACGCCCACCGCGGGCTCGCCCAGACGCTCGCGACCCTGATGGGCACGCGGTCGAGCGCGCTGGCCGAAGGCAGTCAGGCGCTGGAGGAGGCCGTCCTCGGGTTGCTGGACGTCGCCGCGCGGGACGGCGCCATCCGCCGGGACGTCGACGGGGGTGCCGTCATGATGGCGCTGCACGGCATCGGCGCGGCCCACGACCGTCCTAATTGGAGGGTCGAGGCCGACGGGGTCGTCACCCTGCTGCTCGACGGACTGCGCCCGTGACCTCACGACGCAAATTTAGGAACGCTCGTTCTTGACTGACCGTTCCTAAAAACACTACGGTTGTCGCATGGGACGACGACGGTCCTTCGACGAGGACGAGGTCGTGCAGGCGGCGGCGGAGTTGTTCGCCCGCCGCAGCTACGACGGCGTCTCGATCGACGACCTGGTGAAGGCGGTCGGCGTGCACCGCAACAGCCTCTACGGCGTGTTCGGCAGCAAGCGCGGGTTGTACCTGGCGGCGTTGCGGCGGCACGTCGACCAGGAGGTGCGGCCGGGGCTCGCCGAGGCGGTGCGCTCCGGCGAGACCCTGGCCTGGAACCTGCTGCTGCTCGCCGCGGTGGATCGGGCGCCGGAGGACCCGGAGGTGGCCGGACTGGTGTCGGCGGTCTTCGCCGAGATCGACGCGGCGACCGGTGATCCGGCGGCCACGGACGCGGTGCTGGGCCGGTGGCTGCGAGCACGGCCCGCCGTCCCGAATGGACACGATGCGCCGGAAGCGTTGCAGGACAAGGGGATCTGACATGGCTGTGGTCAGCGTGCAGGGGCAGGACCTGGTGGTGGAGATGGAAGGGCTGGACAAGCTGTGGGCGTTGAAGAGCCGGTTGACCATCCCACTGGTCAACGTGCGGGGAGCCACGGTGGACCCCGGGATCGTGGGTGAGCCGAAGGGACTCCGGGCGCCCGGCACGCACGTGCCCAAGGTGATCACGGCGGGCACGTTCCACCACGAGGGCGAGAAGGTCTTCTGGGCGGTGCGCGACGCGCAGAAGGCCGTGGTCGTGGAGTTGGCCGACGAGACCTACACCCGGCTCGTGGTCGAGGTCGACGACCCGCGCTCCGTGGTGGCCCTGGTCGAGCAGGCGACGCGCCGGTGATCGTCCGGATCGCGGTGGCGCTGGCGGCGGCGGTGTCCACCGCGTTACCGCTCGCGGCCGTGGCGGAGGCGTTGCCGGACAAGGGCTTCTGGCTGCCGGCGCGGGACGAGGAGGTGTCGTTCGTCGTAGACGGCACGACGACCTACGGGACGGTGCACGTGCCCGCGCGCCGTCGTGGCGAACGGCTGCCCGCGGCGTTGCTGCTGCCCGGCAGCGGGCCGACCGACCGCGACGGCAACCAGCCGCCGGCGTTCACGCCGAACACGATCCGCGACCTCGCCGGGGTGCTGGACCGCGACCGCGTGGTGACCCTGCGGTTCGACAAGTACGGCACCGGTCGCACGGGGCTCGGCGCGTACGCGGACCGTCCCGCGGACCTCGACCACCCGGCGTTCGTCCGGCAGGCCGCCGCGGCCAGGGACCTCCTGCGCGACCGGGCCGAGGTGGCGTCGCACCGGGTGGCGCTCGCCGGGCACAGCGAGGGAGCGCTGACCGCGCTGGTGCTCGCGGCGGACGCACCGCGCGACCGGCGTGCCGCCGCGCTGATCCTGTTGCGGCCACTGGCTTTGCGGATGCTGGACGTGCTGGCCGCGCAACTGCACGACCAGATCGGTCAGGCGGTCGCGGCGGGCGCCATGACCGAGGAGGAGGGCCGGGCGGCGGACGGCGCGATCGACGTCGCCGTGACGGACCTGCGCGCGGGCCGTCCGGTCGACACCACGGCCATGCCCCCGGCGCTCGCGGCGTTCTTCCGGTCGCTGGCCGGGCCGAGTCGCCGGTTCGTCACCTCCGTCGACGCCGTCTTCCCTCCCGACGTCGCCCGCCGCCTGCGGCCGATGCCGGTGCTGCTGACGTGCGGCGAACTGGACCCGCAGGTGCCGTGCCGCGCGACCGACCAGCTCGCCGCCGTGGTGGGCCACCGCGTGGTCCTGCCCGGTGCGGGGCACGCGATGACCACGGCCGACGGGACGTTCTCGCCGGTGCTGACCGCCCGGCTGCACGCCCTGCGGTGGTGAGCGCGGTCAGCGGAGCTGGTCGTCGGTGTAGTACCCGGACTCCACCAGCACCTGGTGGTAGTTGGCCTTGTCGACGCTCACCGGGTTCAGCAGGAACGCCGGAACGATCTTGACGCCGTTCTCGTAGTCGTTGAGGTTGTTGAGCTGCGGTGGTGTCCGGCCCTTCAGCACGGCCTCGGCCATCATCGCCGTGGCGGTCGCCAGTTCGCGGGTGTCCTTGTAGATCGTCGAGTACTGCTCGCCCGCGATGATGGACTTCACCGAACCGAGCTCGGCGTCCTGGCCGGTCACCACGGGGAGTTCGGCGCCGTACCCGGTGTTCTTCAGCGCGGTGATGATGCCGAGCGACATGCCGTCGTAGGGGGAGAGGACGCCGTTCAGCTTCGTGCGGCGGTACGTCGTGTTGACGATCTCCTCCAGGCGCTTGCGGGCGGTCTCGCCGTCCCACCGCAGGGTCGCCACGGCCTGGAACTCGGTCTGCCCGCTGCGCACCACGAGCTTCTTCTCGTCGAGGTACGGCTTGAGCACGGACATGGCGCCGTTGAAGAAGAACACCGAGTTGTTGTCGTCCGCCGAGCCGGCGAACAGCTCGATGTTGAACGGACCGGGCTGGGGGCCGGGGCTGCCGTCGCCGTTGCGCAGCCCGAGTCCGGTCAGCAGCGACTCGGCCTGGTAGATGCCGACGCGGAAGTTCTCGAAGGTCGCGTAGTAGTCGACGTTCGGGCTGTCGCGCAGGAGACGGTCGTAGGCGATCACCGGGATCCCGGCCTCCGCGGCCATCTCCAGCGGCTTCGTCAGCGCCGAGCCGTCGACCGAGGCGATGATCAGGAGCTTCGCGCCTGCCCCGATCTGGCTCTCGATCTGCTTGACCTGGGTGGGCACGTCGTTCTGCGCGTACTGCAGGTCGACGCGGTGCCCCCGGGACTCGAGGTCGCGCTTGATGTTCTCGCCGTCGCTGATCCAGCGCTCCGACTTGGTGGTCGGCATGGTGACGCCGACGAGCGCCTTGTCGGGCGGCTTCTCCTGCTGGCCGGCGGCGGGCGCGCCGCACGCCGCCACCAGCATCGCGATCACCGCCACCGCAGACTTGGGCGATCTCATCCCGGCTCCCTCGCGCATCACCATCGCGGTTGTTGCTTTGTGACCTGGGCCACACGCGGTTGGGCACGTTAACAACTGGTTGCGGAGGGATCAAGCGTGGCGGTCAGTTCTGGTTCAGCGCGTCGAGCATCTCGTCCAATGCCTTGAGCTGGTTCGGGTTCAATCGCTCGAAGACCGACCGCAGCACCTCGCGGCCCGTCTGCTCACCGGTGGTGAGAGCGCGCTCACCCCGCGCGGTCGCGGCGACCACCTTGGCCCGCTTGTCGGCGGGGTCGGGGGAGCGTTCGACCAGGCCGTCCCGTTCCATGGTCTCGACGGCCTGGGTGATCGACCGCGCGGCCATGCCCAGTTCGGCGGCCAGCCGCGACTGCTTGACCGGGCCCAGGTCGGCGAGCACCTGCAGGATCTTCGTCCTGGCAAGGGAAACGCCGCTCGCCATGTGCTCGTCCACGGCCCGGCGGATCTTCGCGGACGTCGTGAGGAAGCGCAGGCCCGTCTCGGCGGCGTTCGTGCGGGGTTCCATTCGTGAGGTACCTCAGGTTCGTGGCAGTATTGAGGTACCTCACGATATAGGAGAGCCATGACCACCGCTGTCATCACCGGCGCGACACACGGCCTGGGCAGGCTCGTCGCGCTCGACCTGGCCCGCCGGGGCTTCGATCTGGGCGTGGTCGCCCGCAGCGCCGCCAAGGTGGACGAGCTGCGCGCCGCGATCGGTCTCGGCGTCACGGTCACCGCGTTCGTCGCTGACCTGTCCTCGCTGCGGGAGGTGCGCCGCGCCGCCGACGCCGTCGACGCGCACTACGACCGCGTCGACGTGCTCGTCAACAACGCCGGGATCCACGCCTTCAGCCCGCGTCTCACCGCGGACGGCCTGCCCGAGATGACCGCGGTGAACTACCTGGCGCCCTGGGCGCTGACGAACGCGTTGCGCGCCAAGCTGATCGCTTCGTCCGCCCGCGTCGTCACGGTCGCTTCCGAGGCGTCGCGACAGGCCCGCGGCATCGACCCGGCGACCGCGCTGACGACGGCCTCCCACTACGGCCGCACCAAGCTGATGGACATCATGTTCAGCCAGGAGCTCGCGCGCCGGCTCGCCGGCACCGGGGTCACGTCGAACTGCTGCGACCCCGGCTTCAACACCACCGGGCTGGGCCGGGAGCTGCCGTTCGCGGGCGTGCTGGAGAAGGTGCTGCACGCGGTGCGGATCGGCGACCCGGCGAGGGGCGCCTCGATCATCACGCGCCTCGCGACCGACCCCGCCTTCGAGGGCGTGACCGGCGGCTACTTCTCGGTCAGGGACGCCAAGCCGTTGCGGTGCCCGGAACCCGGTCGCGACGAGGCCGTGCAACGCGCGCTGTGGGAGGCCACCGAGGAACTCCTGGCACGACTGGACGTCGCCGGGTGAGGTGGTCTCCCGGTCAGACCATGTCGTTGCCGCTCACGGTCTGCTCGGCCGGGACGTAGGGTTGGACCACGTCCCAGTGCTCGACGATGCGGCCGTTCTCGAAGCGGAAGATGTCGACGATCGCCGCGTCGCCCTCGGGCAGCCAGCCGCTGACCCGGCTGTGCGCGATCACGAAGTCGCCGTCCTCGAAGATCCGTTCGGGCCGCCAGCGGAACCCGGCGAGCGACGGCACCGCGGCGCGCAGCCCGTCGAGTCCGTTGGGCAGCTTCGGGCTGTGCTGGACGTAGGGCTCCGCCCAGTACCGGTCGAGCGCGGTGACGTCCTTCTCCTCGAAGAGCTCGCGCATCGCGGTGCGGAGGACTTCCTTGTTCGACATGGCCATGCTCCTCGTGGTGCTGCTTGACGGTGACGAAGACCATCTTCGGCGCGATGCCCGCCCGCAGTGCCCGTCAGATGACCGTGATCACGACGGTCCGGGCGAGTCGTAGGCTGGTCGTCGTGGCCATGACTACAGGTGCCGTGCTCATCAAGATCGGCGAACTGGCCCGGTTGACCGGGGTCAGTGCCCGTTCGTTGCGCTACTACGAGCAGCAGGGGCTGCTGCACAGCACGCGGTCGACCGGCGGGCAGCGCCACTACCCGGCGACGGAGGTGGCGCGGGTCGAGATCATCCGCCGGTTGTTCGACGCGGGGCTGAGCAGCAAGGTGATCGCCCGGCTGCTGCCGTGCGTCGACAGCGGCGACGGTGCGGTCGCGGAGGACGCCTTCACCACCATGCTGGGGGAGCGCGAGCGGCTGACCGCCGACATCGGCCGGCTCGTCGAGGCCAGGTCGGTCCTCGACGAGCTGATCGAGATCAACACCAGCTACCGGCAGCGGATCGGCACCGGGTGAGGGCCGGTCACCGGCTCAGGTCGAGGACGACCTTGCCCGCGGTGTGACCTGCCTCCACCAGGGCCAGCGCCTCGTCCGCGTCGGCGAGGGGGTAGGTCCGCGTGACGTGCGGGTCCAGGCGGCCGGTGGCCATCAGGTCGGCGACCGCGGCGAGGTTCGCCCGGTCGAGGCGGCGGCGCACCACCTCGCCACCCAGGTCGGTGACGGACGGGTCCCCGACCGAGACGATCGTGCCCGGAGCCGCCAGCGCGGCGACGGCGCGCAGGGAGTCGCCGCCGACGGTGTCGGCCACGGCCGCGAACCCGTCCGGCGCGAGCGCGCGGAGCCTGTCCACCACGTCCGCGCCGGTGTAGTCCACGAAGGTGGCGCCGGTCGCGGTGACGAGGTCCCGCTTGGCCGGGCCGGCGGTGCCGGTCACGACCAGTCCCCGGTCCCGCGCGAGCTGGGCCACCGCGATGCCGACACCGCCGCCGATGCCGTTCACCAGCAGCGTCGCCCCGGCGGGCAGGTCGAGCTGGTCGAGCACGTCGACCGCCGTCGTGCCGGCGACGGGGATGGTCGCCGCCCAGGTCTCCGGCAGCGCGTCGGGGATGCGGGCGGTCGACTCGCCGAGCAGCAGGGTGGTCTCCGCGTACGTGCCCGCGCCGGTTAGCGCGAACCCGGTGACCCGGTCGCCGACGGCCAGCCCGGTCACGTCGTCTCCGACGGCGAGCACCGTCCCGGCCGCCTCCATGCCGAGGACCTGGGGGAACGGCAGGTGGCCGTTGAGCGCGGCGGCGTGGCCGGACCGCAGCTTGTGGTCGAGCGGGTTGACCCCGGCGGCCGCGACGCGGATCAGCACCTCGGCGGGACCGGGCACGGGATCCGGCCGTTCGAAGAACTCCTGCACGTCCGCGCCGCCGAACGCCCGGTAACCCCACGCCTTGCCCATGATGATCCGCTCCTTCGCCGTCGTTTCGAGGACGACCGCGAAGCTATTCGTTGACACCGGTGTCAACTTCCACCCGATGTGACACGCGCGACTGGCTGCGTTTTCAGCCGGCGTGCACCGACTCCATCGGGGGCAGTGCCCGGCCGCTGGCGGCGACCTGGGTCATCCTCGCCGTCAGCGGTGCCAGCAGGCGGGACGTGAAGACCTGGTCGGCCAGCCGCCGCAGCCGCAGCCCGAACCGCGTGCGCGGGTAGGCGAACGGCACGAGCCACCCCGGGAAGTTCTGCACGTCGTCGACCAGCGGCCGCATCCACTCCTCGTACGCCGCGAGCCCGTCCTCGATCGGCCTCGGCGCGGCCGTCGCGGCGGCCAGGACGTAGCCGCTGATGAGGGCCAGCGACGCGCCACCTCCGCCCATCGGGGTGACGCACCACGCGGCGTCGCCCGCGAGGCACACCCGGCCGCGGTGCCACGCGGGCATCCGGATCTGGGTGAGCTGGTCGACGTACACGTCCTCGGCGTCGTCGAACGCGTCCAGCACGCGGCGGGCCTCCCAGCCCACGCCGGCGTAGCGGTCGCGGAACCGGCGCAGGGCGTCGGCGCGGCCGAGCCCGCCGAAGTCTCCCGTGCAGGCGAGCATCGCGCGGGTCGTGCCGTGGTGGTCCGGGCGCAGGTGGACCTGCCGTCCGCCGGTGGTCGTGTACCAGCGCCAGCGGGTGTCGTCGCTCGTCGTGCGGGGGATCGTGCCGAACACCATCGCGACACCGAGGTCGCGGCGCTCGACGAGGTCGCCGAAGAGCAGATCGCGGGTGGTGGAGCGGACGCCTTCGGCGATCACGAGGAGATCGGCGCGCAGCCGACGGCCCGCGGCGGTGCTCACCGCGACCTGGTCGGGGCCGTCCTCGACGCCGGACACCGTGTCGCCGTAGACGATCTCGACCCCGTCCGGCAGGGCGCGCAGGATCGTGGCCGCGAGGTCGCCGCGCAGCACCTCCAGTTCGGCCGTCGCGCCGTCCGGGCCTCCGTCGGGCAGTTCCGCGAGCACCCGGCCCGACGAGTCGACGAACACCGTGCCCGTCTCGGTGGTGTTCTGCTCCTTGACCGCGTCGAAGAGCCCCATCCTGGTGAGGACCTCGCGGGCGGTGCCGCGGACGTCGACGTTCTGCCCGCCGTCGCGGAACTCCTCCGCCCGCTCCAGCACGGTCACCTCCCAGCCGGTGCGCCGCAGCCAGAACGCGGCCGAGAGCCCGGCGATGCTCGCGCCGGTGACCACCGCGTGCCGTGTCGTCATGTGCCACTCCCCATTGATAGCTTTGCGGCAAAGCTACTTCGCGGCGGAGGAGGGTGCATGACAGACGCGGACCCGCTGGTGGAGAGCTGGTCACCGGTCCAGGTCGAGGTGATGCACCGCCTGCGCGACTGGACGCTGGCGTTCGCCGCGCTCAACCAGCACCTCGCCGCGTGGACGCGCCTGCCCGCCTCCGACGCGAACGCGCTCGGGCAGATCGTCTGGGCCGCCGAGGCGGGCACGCCGCTCTCACCCGTGCGGCTGGCCCGGCAGATCGGCATGACGACCGGCGCGACCACGATCCTGCTCAACCGGCTCGAGGCCGCCGGTCACGTGGTCCGCAGCCGCGAGAGCGAGGACCGCCGCCGCGTCACCCTGAGGCCCGCCCCGGCCGCGCGCGAGCACGCCCGCCGCTTCCTCGCCGTCGCCGGCACCGAGATCGCGGACGTCCTGCGCACGACGCCGCCGGCCGAGCTCCGCCTGGTCGCGGCGTTCCTGGACAGGATCACCGCGGCGGCGAACGACGCGGGCCGCCACCTCGGCGTCACGGGCGCGGGGTCAGCAGACCCCGCGCCGCGAGGTTCTCCATCAGCGCGGTGATGCCGAAGGTCCAGTCCTCCGCGTCCTCGGCGGTGTTCACGACGTTGGTCAACGCGCCCAGCCTGGGGGAGGAGATGCGCACGACGTCCCCGACCCGGTGGGTGAACCCCTCGCCGGGCCGGTCCCGGTCCTCGGTCGGGGCGAACATCGTGCCGGTGAACAGGGCGAAGCCGTCGGGATAGCGGTGATGTGAGCCGAAGGCGTGGGACACGAGGTCCTCCAGTTCCCGGCTGATCTCGGAGACCGGGTTGACGCCGTGCAGCGCGAAGCCGTCGGGGCCGGTGACGTCCAGGGCGATCTCGGTGGCCTTGGCGTCGGCCAGGGTGAACCCGTCGTCGAACAGCCGCAGGAACGGTCCGATGGCACAGGAGGCGTTGTTGTCCTTCGCCTCGGTGAGCAGCAACGCGCTGCGGCCCTCGAAGTCGCGCAGGTTGACGTCGTTGCCGAGCGTCGCGCCGACCGGTTTGCCGCGCGAGTTCACCACCAGGACGAGCTCGGGCTCCGGGTTGTTCCAGGCCGAGCGGGCGAGCACGCCGACGTCGGCTCCCAGTCCGACCGCCGACAGCACCGGGGCCTTCGTGAAGATCTCGGGGTCCGGGCCGATCCCGACCTCCAGGTACTGCGACCACAGGCCCTCCGCCCGCAGCACCCTCTTCACCTCCGCCGCCTCCGCGGAGCCCGGCCTCAGGTGCGAGAGGTGGCCCTGGACGATCGCGCCCACCTTCGCGCGCACCTCCTCGGCCCGCGCGGGATCCCCGTCGGCACGCTCCTCGATGACGCGCTCGATCATGCTGCGGACGAAGGTCACCCCGGCGGCCTTGAGCACCTGCAGGTCGACCGGCGCCAGAAACCGTGGAGCGGCACCGGTTCGGCTCGTCGTGGCGGCCAGCACGTCCGCGAGCGGCCACGCCGTGCCGGTGTGGTGCCGCACGATCTCCAACGCGTCCGGCCGCTCCAGCAGTGACGACACGGTGGACGTCGAGAGCGACAGGTCGACGACCTCGTCGCCGCGGATCGTCACGACCGAAGGGCCGCCGGCGGACGGGTCGTGGACCCTCCCGACGAGCACGGCCTCCGCCGCGTCGCGGGGGAGAACGTCGGCGGCGTCGAGTGAGATCCCCATGGACGTCCTTTCTACCGGCGAAGTGCGGCGCGCAGTAGAGCTGGCTCCACCTCGAGAACGCCCCTCCACTGCACTGACCTGAGCAAGATCGATTTCTAGTGTTCCTGCCATGACTTCGATCCCTGCCGCGGACTCCGATCGCGCCGCCTCCAGCGGCCCGCGCGCCCTGGTCCGGCGGTTCCCGCTGATCACGTTCTTCACGCTCGCCAACGCCATCAGCTGGGTGGCCTGGCTGCCGTACATCCTGTCGCTGGACGGGTTCGGCGTGCTGCACTTCCGGTATCCGGACCTGTTGATGGGCAACCAGCTCACCGCGATCCTGCCCGGCGCCTACCTCGGCCCGCTGACGGCCGCGTTCACGGTCACCGCCATCACCGAGGGCAGGGAGGGGCTGCGGCGGTGGCGCCGGCGGCTCTTCCAGTTCCGCGCCGGAGCCGGCTGGTACGCGTTCGCGCTCTTCGCCGTCCCCGTGGCGGTGCTGCTCGGCACGCTGGCGGCGACCGACGCCGAGAGCGTCCGGGTGCCGTCGCTGATGGTGCTGGCCGTCTACGTGCCGATGCTGGTGCTCCAGTTCTTCACGACCGGCCTCGCCGAGGAACCGGGCTGGCGCGACTTCGCCCTCAGCCGCCTCCAGCAGCGCCACCACCCCGTGCTCGCCACGGTGATCCTCGGCGTGCTGTGGATCATCTGGCACCTGCCGCTGTTCCTCACCCCGTGGGCGGGTCCCGACGTCACTCCCGAGACGATCGTCCGCTTCGCCGTCGTGGCGATGGAGATGAGCTTCCTGATCACCCTCGTCTACAACAAGGGCCGCCAGAGCCTGCCGCTGGTCATGCTCCTGCACTGCTCGATCAACAACTTCCAGTCCGTCGCCTTCTCCGAGTTCTTCCCCGACGCGGGCGAGGAGGCGCTCTGGGGTCCCGCACTGGGTCTCGGCGTGCTGAGCCTGATCGTCCTCGCCGTCACCAGGGGACGGCTCGGCCACCGGCCGGAGACCGTTCTTGACCCGTCGTGACGAGCGCGGCAAGGTCGGTCGGGAAAGCGGTTCCCAGGGGGTGAGCGTGGCACGGCCGAAGGCGCTGGTGGTCCGCGGTGGCTGGGAAGGCCACCGGCCGGTCGAGGCGACCGAGTTGTTCCTTCCCTTCCTGCGGGACAACGGCTTCACCGTCCGGGTCGAGGAGTCGACGGAGGTCTACGCCGACGCCGCCGCGATGGCGGACACGGACCTGGTCGTGCAGTGCGTGACGATGTCGGAGATCACCCCAGGGCAGGTCGCCGGGTTGCGCGCGGCGGTCGAGGCCGGCACCGGTTTCACCGGCTGGCACGGGGGCATCGCCGACTCGTTCCGCGCGTCGTCGGACTACCTGCACCTGGTGGGCGGCCAGTTCGTCACGCATCCGGGCAAGGAACCGTGCGAGCGCGAGGGCGGGCAGGAGGACAACTTCCTCCCGCACGAGGTGACCATCACCGCGCTCGGCCGCGAGCACCCGATCACCGCGGGCGTCGAGGACTTCGATCTGGTCACCGAGCAGTACTGGGTGCTGCACGACGACCTGGTCGACGTCCTGGCCACCACGATCCACCCGGCCAGGCCGTGGCACCCGTGGCACCGGCCGGTCACCTGCCCGGCGATCTGGACCCGCCGGTGGGGCGCCGGGAGGATCGTGGTCACGACGCCGGGGCACAGCCTGGACGTGCTCGAACACCCCAGCGTCCGCACCGTCATCACGAGGGGGATGTCGTGGGCAAGCCGCACCGCGTCGGCGTCGTAGGCCTCGGGGTCATCTCCCGCGCGTACCTGGACACCCTCCGCGACCACCCCGCGGTGCGCGTGACCGCCGTCGCCGACCTGGACGCCGCCCGCTCGGCCGCCGCCGCGGCGGACCTCCCCGGTGCCGAAGCGGTCAGCGTCGACCAGTTGCTCGACGCCGACCTGGACACGGTGCTCAACCTGACCGTCCCCGCGGCGCACGCCGAGATCTCGCTCCGCGCGATCGACGCCGGCAAGAACGTCTACGCCGAGAAACCGCTCGCCGTCACGTTCCCGGAAGGCCGGGAGGTCATCGACCGGGCCACCGCGGCCGGTGTCCTGGTCGGGTGCGCACCGGACACCGTTCTCGGCACGGGCACGCAGACCGCGCGGGCGGCGATCGACGGCGGCCTCCTCGGCCGCCCGCTCGCCGCGACGGCCACGATGGTCACCCCGGGCCACGAACGCTGGCACCCCGACCCCGGCTTCTACTACGCCGCGGGTGGCGGCCCGTTGCTGGACATGGGGCCGTACTACGTCACCGCGCTGATCCACCTGCTCGGCCCGGTGCGCGCGGTGCTCGGCGCCACCGGTCGCCTGCGCACCGAGCGCGTCATCGGCTCCGGTCCGCGCACGGGCGACCGGATCCCGGTCGAGGTCGACACCCACGTCTCCGGCGTCCTCGAACACGCCAACGGCGCGCTCTCGACCATCACGACCAGCTTCGACGGGGTGGCCACCACCGCCGCACCGATCGAGGTGCACGGCGAGACCGGCACCCTCGCGGTCCCGGACCCGAACCACTTCGACGGCGAGACCCGCCTCTTCCCGCTCGGCGGCACCGAGTGGCGCACCCTCGCCCCCAGCACGGGCTACCGGGGCGCGGGCAGGGGAGTAGGCCTCCTCGACCTCGTCGCGGCCGGGGACCACCGGCCGCCGCGCGCGACCGGCGCACTCGCGCTGCACGTGCTCGAGACGATGACCGCCGTGCTCCGGGCAGCGGACGAAGGCCGGCGGATCGAGCTGACGACCACGGCGGAACGGCCCGCGCCGGTGCCCTTCATCCCGGTGGGCGACCTGTTCTCGTGAGCGTCACGCGCTCAACGGCAGCACGCCGCTCAGCGAGTCGATCGGGTCCGCGTCCCGGACGAGACGGACGGGGCGGTCGAACCTGTACTGCACGACCTCACGGTCGGAGTCGGTGGTGACGATGCGCACCGTGTGGCCGTGCCGACTCGTGCCGGCGGCCTGCAGCGGCACCCGGTAACCGGGCCACGGCTCGTGCCAGAACCACTGTCCGGCAACAACATCGGCGGCGGTGCAGCCGACTCGAGTCTGTACGACCGAGGTGTTCATTCGTCCCTCTCGAGCCGGAGCGGTGGCGGAGTGCTCCAGAGAGGTTCCCCGTTCCGGACGGAGTCACGCTCACTCGTTAGCGGTACTGCCCCGAGGTCACCGGGACAGCGTGAGGGTGACCTCGTCGGCCGAGCGGATGCGGTGCAGCCGGGTGACGAGCGGCCAGGCGCAGGCGGCGATCATGCCCACCGCGCACAGCAGCAGAGCGGGGCGCAGGCCGATCGCGGTGCCCAGGACCCCGCCCAGCAGCGAGCCCACGGGGATGAGGCCCCAGATCAGGAAGCGCATCCCGCCCATCACGGTGCCGAGCAGCTCCGGCGGGATGACGCTCTGGCGCAGGCTCAGCGAGTGGATGTTGGACGCGGTCTCGCCCAGTCCGTTGACGAACAGGACCGCGCAGAACACCAGGACGCCGGTGAGGGCGTCGCGGGCGAACGCGACCAGGAGCCACGGTGCGGCCGCCACGGCCATCGCGGTCACCATCGTGGCGCCGATGCCCCACCGGGTGCCCGCCCGCCGGGCCGCGACCGCGCCGAGCAACGCGCCGACGCCGCCCACGGCGAACACCACGCCCACCGACCCGGCGCCCGCGCCCAGTTCGTCCACCAGGAAGATCACGACGAGCGTGAACGCACCGGAGTGGAAGAAGTTGTAGGTACCGGACCAGCCGATCAGCGACACCAGCACGCGGTTGCCCAGCGTCAGCCGCATCCCCAGCAGGATCTGGGCGAACACGCGCCGGTCGCCGTCCGCCGGGGCGGGCTTCTCCTCCTTCATCCGCACGAACAGCAGCATCACCGTCGAGAAGACGAACGACGCCGCGTTCGCCAGCAACGCCACCGGCGCGGTGATCGCGGAGACCAGCAGGCCCGCGACACCGGGGCCCGCGACGGACGCGACGGACTCGCTGCCCATGAACCCGCTGTTGGCCTGCACGAGCTGGTCCTTGGGCACGACGGACGGCACGAACGCCTGGTAGGCGATCTGGTCCACCACTCCGAGCCCGCCGATCACGAACGCGACGACGCACATCAGGGCGATGCTGAGCACCCCCGCGCCCTGGGCCAGCGGCACGACGCACAACGCCACCGCGCAGCCGGCGCGGGCCGCGAGCAGCACCGGCTTGCGGCGGTGGCGGTCGACCCACACCCCCGCGAAGAGCGGGATGAGCAGCAACGGCGCGAACCTGGCGGCGTTGATGAACCCCACCTCGGACGCCGTCGCGTCGAGCGCGAGGATCGCCGTCAGCGGGAAGGCGAGCTGCGTGATGTAGGTGCCGAACAGCGACACCGACTCGCCCGTCCACATCTTCAGGAAGTCGTGGTTGCGCCACAGAGAAGCCGTCACGTGCCTTGCCCCCAACAGATCAGACGCCCACGGTGAGGCCTCGGACGAGCAGGTCCGGCGAGGCGCAGTACGAGGACCCGCCGCCCGACCAGGTCAGCTCGGTGGCCAGCGGCTGTGCTTCCGCCAGCATCGCGAACACGTTGCCCGCCACCGTGAGCCCGACCGCCGACCACACCTCGCCGCCCTGTTCCACCAGCGCGGTCACCCCCATCGAGAAGTCGCCGGTGATGTCGTTGGACAGGTGCATCCCGTACGCCTGCACGACGCGCAGGAACGCGCCGTCCGGCACGGCCGCCTCCACGCCCGGTTCGATCCACAGGTTTCCCGGCAGCGGCCGCGGCGGCACGGACGGGCCTTCCTGCCAGGCGTTGCCCGGCACCGGCCGCGCGTGGTCGCGGCTGCCGAGGAACCCGGTGGGCACACCGCGGTCCACGAGCACGCGCCGGCTCGTCGGCGTGCCCTCGTCGTCGAACGGCGCGTGCAGCGGCGCGTTCTCGGCGAGAGGATCGTCGACCAGCGTCAACGACGGTGAGAGGACCTGCGTCCCGAGCGAGTCCGCGAGCCTGCTGCGGCCCTGCGCCACCGAGTCGGCGCACAGGCTCCTGGCGAACAGGAACACCAGCCGTGCCGCCACGGCCCCGTCGAGAACGACCACCGGGGGCAGCGCGGCCGTCGTGACGGGAGCGCGGAGCACGGCGTCGCACCGGCCCGCGACCAGCGCGGGCAGGCGTTCGAGCAGGAACGCCGCGTCCGGGCCGATGTCCTCGCGGTCGACGTGCGTCCTCCTGCCCGCCGCGTCGCGGGTGGCGCGGTAGAGCAGCGATCCCGAGCTGGTGCGGTACCCGCCGCGGGCGCCCTCGGTGCTCGCCACGACCACCGACCGGCTGACCTGGTTGATCCACAGCTCGGTCAGCACGTCCCCGGCGGAGGTGAGGGCCGCCGCCTCGGCGTGCAGCCCGGCGAGGGACCGGCTCGCGCTCCGGCCGTCGCCGTTCGTCCCGCTCGCCGCCGCGATCCGCTGCGGCGGCGCCTCGTACGAGTTCGCCAGCGCGTCCGCGACAACGGACCGGGCGTCGGCGGTGCGCGGCGCGACGGCCAGCGCGGTCCTGCCGTCCCGCCACAGCCGCACGGTCACCGTGCCCGTGCGCACCGTGGAGGTGGAGTCCACCAGTCCGGAGTGGACGACCAGCTCCTCCCGGTCGTCGACCCGCAGGCGCACCTCAGCCGTCGCGCCGTGCCGGGTCGCCGCGTCCAGGTAGTCGTCGATCACCGCGTCGTCGGGCCTCACGCGTCCGTCCCTCCCACGAGCAGGGAGCCGATCCGCAGCGTCGGACCGCACACGCCGACGGGGATGAGCTGCCCGAACTTGCCGCACTTCGCCACACCCAGCTCCACGTCGTCGCCGATCGCGTCGATGGCCCGCAGCACCTCGGAACCGTTGCCGCGCACCGTGGTCTCGCCGATGGGATCGGTGATCCTGCCGTTCTCGATGAGGTAGCCGTTCATCACCCGGAACACGAAGTCGCCGGTGGACTCCAGCACCTCGCCGCCGCCGACGTGCGGTGCGTAGAGCCCGTACTCGGTGTCCGCGATGATGGCCTCCGGCGTCAGGTCGCCCGCCAGCACGCGGGTGTTGGTCATCCGGGGGAGGGGGCGGTGGTGGAACCCGTCCCGGCGGCCGTTGGGCGTGACGGGCATCCCCAGCCGTTCGGACGTCACCCGGTCGCTGAGGAACGACGACAGCGTCCCGCGGTCCACGAGCGTGGTGGGCTTCGCGGCCGTTCCGTCGTCGTCGATCGCGTACGACCCGACCGCGCCCGCCAGCGTCGGATCGTCCACGATGGACAGTCCGGGCGCCGCGATCCGCTCTCCCAGCCGGTCCGCGTACACCGAGCCGCGCAGCACCTCGTCGGCCTCCAGCGGGTGGCAGCACGCCTCGTGGATCAGCACCATGCCGCGCCCCGGCCCGACCACGACGGGCAGGTGCGCCACCGGAGCGGGGCGCGCGGCCAGCGCGATGAGGGCGCGGTCGGCCGCCGCCCTGCCCGCGGCCGCCGCGTCGAGCGCCAGGTCGGCCGCGGACGTGCCCGGGGTGAGGAACCCCGTGGCGCGCTTGCCGTTCTCCTCCGCGATGACGCGGATCGTCAGGTACAGCAGGCTGCGCTGGTCGCGGTGGACCTCGTCGGTGCCGACCACGGCGATCTGCTGCGCGCTGAGCTCGGCGTCGACGAGGACCTGCGTGATCCGCGGGTCGGCCGCGCGGGCCGCCTCCTCGACGGCGAGCACCAGGTCGTTCAGGTGCGCGTGCCCCGCGGACAGGTCGAAGGCCGACTGCTCGGCGCCCAGCACCTCCAGCACGCGGGACGGGTCGTCGTCGGCGGTGTAGGCCACGCCGGCTCCGTCGACCCGCCGCACGGACGTGCCCGCGCGCCGGGTCGTCATGAGGTCGGCCGTGCGCCCGCCCACGTGGCGCAGCGCGATGTGCGCGTACCGCTCCACGAACGCGTCGGCGCGGCACGACCCGGTGGTGGCGCGGCGCAGCTCGTCCCACAGCGCGCCCACGTCGGTCCCTGCTGGCATGTCCCCGTTACCCCCGTGCCCGTGCGTCGTGGTCACGCGGATCGCGTGATCTTGCTGAACGCGTCGGCCGACCACTCGTGGTCGTGCATCCCGCTCGCCGCGCCCTGCGCGATCGAGTCGGCGAGCGCGCGGTCTGCGGTCGCGTCGTGTGCCCGCAGGACCCCCGGCGTCAGCGGCACCGGGATCACGCACGCCCACTGCGGGTGCGCCGCCGCCCCTCTGCGCACCTTCGCCTCCAGCGAGGCGACCCCCAGGTGCAGGGTGCGCAGGCCGTGGATCTCCATGTACCGCAACGGTTCGTAGTACACGGTGTTGAAGTACTCGAACGCGTCGCGCAGCCCGGTGTAGTCGAACCCGGCTACCCGCGCGTACAGCGTGTCCTGCCAGCGGAAGCACACCGAGCACCCGACCAGCCTCCCGTCGGCGTCGAAGCAGCGGAACACCGCGCTCGCGTCGTCGGCGCACCGCGCCTGCTCGCTCAGGTACCTCCGGATCTCCTCCTCCGGCAGGCCGGCGTCGTAGCGGTTGCCCGTGCTGGCGATCAGCGGCACGACCTCGTCCACGCACTCGGACAACCGCACCACGTCGACCCGGAAACCGGCGTCGGCGAAGCGCCGCCACTCGTACTCCTTCTTGCGCGCGTTGCGCCCGAGCAGCCGGACGTAGGACTCGAACGTCCCGCCGTCGTTGTGGATCGCGCCCTCCGCGCCGCGCAGCGCCGCCCGCGCCTCGACCCCGCCGTCCAGCAGGGCGAGGTCCGCCGTCGTCAGGTGGTCGAAGAGGATCGCGTCACGGCCTCGCTCGGCGGCGAGGTCCGCGAGCGCGCGCACCAGCGCCGCCGCCTGCTCGCCCGCCGCGCGCTCGTCCTCGGCGCGCACGAGGAGCTGGTTGTGGTAGCCGGTGCGCGGGCCCGCCCGCAGCAGGCGCGCCGTTCCGGCCGAGGCGGGGGCCGCGGGTTCGGCGAACGCGGCGAACTCGTAGACCGGCGCCGCCGCCACCAGGTCGCCGTCCTGCTCCACGAGCACGTACGTCACCGTGGCGGCCGCCGAGCGCTCCTGCGACCGCAGCCAGTCGTGGCTCGCGTAGAACCCGAGCGGGCGCACCAGCGAGTCCCACGCCCGCGCGTTCACCTCGTCCAGGCTGCCCGCCAGTCGCACCGTCACTCGGAACCCCTCTCCGGCATCCACGCCTCCACGTCCAGCCCGCCCACGACGAACCGGCCGGACTCCTCGGCGAACGCGGTGACCTTGCGCCGGTTGTGCGCCCGCACCGCCTGGGCCGTGACCGGCAGCGGTTCCCGCACCCCGACGAACACGCTGTACAGCGGCACCGGCAGCGCACCGCGCCCCAGCTTCGCCTCGTAGGTGCCCACGCCCAGGTTGATCTCCGCGATGCCGCGCTCCGCGCCGTTGCGGACGGCGTCGTACATGAGGATGTTGAAGTAGTCCGACCGGTTCGGCAGGTCGTAGTCGAAGCCCACGACCCGGGAGTACAGCCGGTCGTCGCGGCGGTAGCGCAGCGCGAACGCCGCCGGCCTGCCCTCGTCCTCGACGAGCAGCACCGAGCTGTCCGCCGAGAGGTGCCGCGCCTGCCGGTCGTACACGGCGAGCGCGCGCTCCAGGCTGAACCAGGTGTGGCCGTACTTCTGCATCAGCGCGTTGTTCAGCGGGGCGATCACGTCGACCACCTCGGCCAGCGCGCACTCGCGCACCTTCCGGCCGCTCTCCTCGAAGTCGCGCAGCTCGCGCCGCACCCTGGTCCTGCGGTTGCGGGGCAGCCAGGCGAGGTAGTCGGAGAAGTCCGCCCAGTCGGTCCTCAGCACGTTCTCGACGTCCTGCAGCACCACCACCGGCTCGGCGTCGGCGTGCGCGCGGGCCACGTCGAGCGCCTGCTCCAGCGGGAGGTAGAGGTAGGACAGCAGGTGCGCCTGCCGGTCGGCGGCCCACGCCAGGGTGTCCGCCGCCAGCGCGCCCACGGCGGCCGCCCGGCCGGCTTCGGAGAGCCCTGGGCGCACCGGGATCTGGCCGCGGAACTCCGACCAGCCCGCGCCGAACACGAACGGCTCGCGCTCGTAGGCCGCCGCCCGGTCGTCGTCGACCAGGCCTTCCAACAGGAACGTGGGGGCGTACAAGCGGTGCGGCGGCTCGGTGAACGCGTAGGTCTCCATGCCCGCCGCCGGGCCGTGGGCGTCCCGCGCGACGAGGTGGCGGCCCGCTCCGCTGCCGGGCAGTTCCTCCTCGCGCACGCCGAGCCAGCCGGACGCCGAGTAGGTGGTGGCACGGTCCCGCAGCGAGTCCCAGTCGGCCGCGGGGACCTCGGGTGCGGAGCCGTAGGCGGAGACGATCATCGATAGCCCTTCCGGTGTGCGACGGGTTCTTGCCTGTCGCGTCAACTCTTCCAGGTGCCGCGCGACGCCGTCCTCGTCGTTCGACGCGACCACCACGCCGGCTGCCCGCCGCACGTCCTCGTGCGCGTTGCCGACCGCGACCGAGGTGCCCGCCACCCCCAGCATGGCCAGGTCGTTCGGCGCGTCGCCGTACGCGACGACCCTGTCGGCGGGCAGCCCGAGCCGCTCGAGCACCCACAGCAGGGCGGACCTCTTGTCCGCGCCGGGCGCCGAGAACTCCAGCAGCCCCGCGCTCGACGAGGTGCAGCCGACGCCGAACTCGCGGGCGACCTCGTGGCCCAGCTCGGCCGGGCAGCCCACGACCATCAGGCAGAGCACGCCCGCGCCCGGCGGCACGTGCTCGGCGCGGACCACCCGCTCGGCCGTGCTCGCCAGCAGGTCCGGCCACGACGGCGAGACGATCCGGTCGGCCACCCGGTCCGCCGCCCAGACCGCCTCCGGGCAGCGCACGGCCAGGGCCGCCGCGACCGCGCCCGCCACCGAGGCGGGCATCGCCGTCGTGCGCACGACCCGGCCGGACGCCATCTCGGACACCACGGCGCCGTTGGACGAGATCAGGTAGTCGCCCGCCCCGGCGTCGCGCACGACGGGCACCGCCGCCCACACGGGCCGGGCGGTCGCGAACACGACGCGCAGACCAGTCGCGGCGGCCGAGGTCAGGGCCGCGACCGAACCCCCGGACAGCGTGCCGTCCGAGCGCAGCAGCGTGCCGTCCAGGTCCATCGCCACGAGCGCGGGGACGAGCGCCGCCCGCCGGTCGGTCGCCTGCTCGACCTCAGCCGCGGTCACTCGCCACCCCGTTCGCCAGTTGTCGCGCCAGCGCGGCCGGATCGGCCGTCCGGCTGCGCACCAGCACCGCGCCGCCGGGGCGGAGGCGGTCGAACAACCTCTCGTTCGTCTCCTGCTGCGGTTTCTTCAGCCGCAGCGCGAACCAGAGGATCGACCGGGGCCCCACGACGCTGGTGAACGACTCGCGGTTGCCCGCCCACAGGTCCTGCCGGCGCACCAGCCGCGTGACGGTGCGCCGCAGCAACCTCGGCCACGCCACCCGAAGCGGCGTGTCGAGCCAGACCACGCAGTCCGCGTCGGCCACGAAGGCGTCGACGGCGGCCGCGTACTGCCCGTCCACGACCCAGCGCGGTTCCCCGAGCAGGACGCCGAGCTCCGCGCGGAACTCGGCGTCCTGCCTGGGGGTCCAGTTCGCCTGCCAGTACAGCCCGTCGAGCTCGACGTGCCGGGCGCCGGACGCGGCCGCGAACTCACGGGCGAACGTGGTCTTGCCGCTGGCGGAGCCGCCGAGCACCCAGACCCGGTTCGGTGCGGAGTCCTGCATCACCCTGCGGCCGGGGGCGTGTAGAACCGGTGCGCGATCACGGCGGCGTAGCGGTGGAAGTGCCACTCCTCGAACCCCACGTGGCTCTCGCCGTAGATGCCGAGGTCGACGTTCTCGAACACCTCCCAGCCGTCGCGCGCGACGATGCCGCCCATCTCCTCGATCCCGGGGTAGTACCCGCAGGCCTGGTCCTCGGGGGTGAGCCCGACGAGGTAGTCGGCGAAGAAGACCCCGCCCGGCGCCACCATGCCCATGGCGTGGTCGAACAACGTCTGGAGGCTGTGCCCGCGGTTGGGCGGCATCGACCACAGACCGCTGCCCATGACGAACTGGAAGTCGCCGGACGCCTCCAGGGTCATGTAGTCCTGCTCGATGATCGTGCAGCGGTCCTCGAGGCCCTCGTCCGCCAGCTTCTTGCGCAGGCCGACGATCTCGTGCGGGCCGTCGACGAGGTCGAGCACGCCCCCGTCGAGGAACGTCTCGTCGGTCTCCACGCCGACGACCTCCCACCCCGCGCGCAGCAGCGGCAGCGCGAACTTGCCGTCCGAGGCGCCCAGCACGCACGCCCGCGGACGGACCCGGCGGGCGTAGTCGCCCAGCGGGATGTACCGCGACAGCGCGGGGAAGTAGGTGAAGTACGGGGCCCAGTAGCTCTGCGGGTCCACCGAGAGCGGCGGGTTCAACGTCGGTTCCGGCATGTGTCTTCCTCTTCTCGGGCGGCTCTCGGACGTCCTGTGCGGTCGGCGTTCAGTCGGCGCCCGCTCCCTCGGCCGCGCTGTTGCGCACCGTGCCCCACCTCTTGGCGGCCGTCTCGTGGATGTACCAGATGTCGTCCTCCGCCAACAACTTGGACACGACCTCCGGGTACGCCTCCTCGAAGTACGTGTAGGGCGGGCGGTTCTCCTTGCGGGAGTGGTAGTCGAGCTTGTCCTGGCCGTGCTCCGCGGACACCGACGTACCGGGGTGGTAGGTCAGGATGTTGGGGCTGGCCATGATGAGCAGGTCGTCGTCGATCAGCCTGCCGATCTGCTCGATGGTCTCCTCCATCGTCGTGCGGTCCTCGCCGTCGAGTCCGAAGAGGACGGAGCTGCCGACGCGGATGCCGTGCGACCGGATCTTCTCCAGCGCCTCCCTGACCTTGCCGACCCACGGTTCGGGGTTGCGGCGCAACAGGTTCTTCTTGACGTGCTTCATCACCGGCTCGGCCATGCTCTCGATGCCGATGTAGACGTAGGAGCACCCCGCCTCGCGCATCAGGTCGAGCCCCTCGCCGACGTCGGCCCACCTGGCCCGGTTCAGCACGACGTCGACCGTCAGCTGCGCACCCCACTCCAGGTCGCGCAACGACCGGTGCTCCGGGTCGCCCGGGAGGTGACCCGTGCACGGCTGGTCCGCCTGCGCGAGCAGGTCGCGGCAGAACGCCGTGATGGCCGTCCAGTTGCCGCCCCAGAAGACCGGGTCGTCGAAGAAGACGGCCTCGGCGCCCCAGTCCACCAACCGCTGGACCCTGGCGGCGACCTCCTGCGTCTCGGTGATCGCGAAGCGCGTGGGCAGGCTCTTCATCGCGCTGCTCTCGGAGCAGAAGGTGCATTTGAACGGGCACGAGTCGAGCGTCATCATGTGGCCGGTCCGGCTGCCGTGGATCGACGAGCCCGCCCGGTCGAACACGCCGAAGCGCGCGCGGACGGAGAACGCGTCGTACGGCGACGGGAGTTCGGCCCTGCTGGGCGCTCGCCCCTCGACCGGCTGGATGATCACGTCACGGCCGAAGCCCACCACGCGGCCCACCCCGGTCAGGTCGGCCTCCTGTGCGGCGATCAGCGGCAGCGCGTCCATCACCCGGTCGACGTCGGTCGGGCCGAAACCCGGTTCGGACACCAGGCCGACGGCCCGCATCAGCAGGTCGAGCAGCGGGGCGCCGTCACCCGCCACGACGAAGTCGACGTGGCGGGCGGACCTGCCGTCGCGCACGACCTCGACCGTGCTGCTCCAGGAGAGCTGGACGAGGCCGGAGCCGCGGTCCACCCTGACCGTCTCGTCGGCGTGCCTGCCGCCCAGCACGACCAGGCAGTCCGGTGCGTGCTCCTTGGCCAGCTCGGCCATCTCCAGCGCGTACCGGTGCGCGGCGGACACCGCGCTCAGCAGCAGGACCTTGGGGCGCAGCGCGCGCACCTGCTCGACGAACAGGCGCCGCGCGGCCTCGTCCCAGATCCGCGGGTCGAACACCTTCCCGTCGGTGGTCGGGTTGTCGGCGATCAGCCCTGGCCGCGGGCCGGACTCGGCCAGCCGGTAGCGCGCGTCCGGGTACAGGCCCCAGTCCGGGTACACGTCGTCGACGTGCGGGACGGCGGGAAGCCCGGACGTCCTGCGCTCCACCGACCGCAGGATGGTGCTGACGAGCGCGGAGTACAGGCACATCGGGTCGCCGGGATAGGCGACCTCGCCCCCGCGGTTGGTCGCGACGGGCACGAGCGCCGCCATGACCGGGAAGCGGTGGCCGGCGTCCGGATCGCCGGCCGCGGCCTCGGCGGCGAACAGCGCCCGTCTGTCCACGAGCAACCCGTGCAGGCGGTCGTCGCCGGTGGTGAGTGGTGTTCGGTCCGGTTTCAGGGTGTCGCGCACCGAGACGTCCACGTGAGATCCCCCTTGCAGTTCGACTGGCTCCTCGGCAGGGCGGGGAGTGGTCAGACCGCCGCGATCAGCCCGGCGACCTCGGGGGACGCCGCGGGGGAGTCGACCAGGGTCTCCTCGTCGCCGAGCTTGCGGTAGGCCCGCGTGGCGAGGCACGCGCGGACCACGTCGGTGAAGTCGGTCGACGCCTTGGTCGACGCGATCTCGTCGACGACGGCCGTGTTGCCGGAGCTCCCGGCCTCCCGGAGCGTCCGCTCCAGCGAGATCAGCTCCGCGACGGCCGCGCGGGCCTCGTCGGGGCTGTCCGGCAGCGCGGGCAGCCGCGCGGACGTCACGGGCGCCTCGACGACCTTGCGCGCGAGGTCGATCTCGTTGTCGTAGAAGTGGAACGTGCCCGACTGGTGGATGTACGGCCCGCAGGGCACGCCCAGCAGCGCCGCGGCCCACTGGTGCATGAGCATGAAGAGGAACGCGTCGTAGGGCAGCACGGTGAGCGCCTGCTGCGCGCGCATCACGGTGAGCCAGGTGAGCGCGCCGTCGCGCAGGAACAGCTGCACGCCGACCGCGCACGGGTACTCCCGCGACTCCCGGAAGTTGTCCGAGGGGTCGAGCACCAGACCGAACGCCCTGCGGTGCGCGGGGTCGTTGCGGATCCGGCCGATGATGGCCTCGAGCTGGTCGCCGCCCGCGGCCGACGACAGCAGCCGGTGGCCGAACGCGCCGCTGAGGGTGTGCTGGTCGTCGGAGTACTCGTGCGCCCCGCGCCGGTAGTACGCCGGGGTGTCGACGTCGTTGCGGCCGTCGAGCGACCAGGCGAGCAGACCGAAGCAGTACGGCAGGTTCACCGGGAGCGCGGAGCTGACGGCGAGTGACTGCAGCGGGTCGCGCACGCGGAACGAGTGCGCGATCACCTCGCGGTACGGGCGGTCCTTCGTCCCGAAGTCCGACGCCTTGGAAAACGGATCGCGCACCGAGGGGACGTGCGCGCCGTCGGTCAGGACCTCGCGCAGACCGGCTGCGTACGCGTCCGCGAAAGAGTCGTGTTCAGACACGGTTCTCCTCTGTCGAAACCTTGGTTTGCGGTGGTGGGAAAGGAGGTGAAAAGCGTGCGGGCACACGTGTGGAACCCACCCCGGCGGGCAGGCTGACAATTCGGGCACCCCGAGTGCTAGGCCACTGTTCTGCGCACGACGAAAAACGCGCTGATTTTCGAAACTTCGCCAGTTGTTCTGTTAATCAGTTCTTCAGAGTGCTGGATTAACTTTTCCCAGGACAGCACTCTTACCCCCTAACCGCCTCGACAGTACCTGCGATCCCATAGCTGCGCAACCGGTCTCACTTGGTCTTCAGGATAGGTGCTGAGCTGCGGTTTTGTGGTAGTGAGGCACTGTCGTGTCCGTAGGTAGCATTTTGTGTCCGACCCTGTCTCGATTCGCGAATTATTACTCCGATCGAGTGAATCTGATGGTTGTTGGCCACGCGCGTTCCGTGTGTGCATGAGTGTGAGGAACGCATTGTCCGTTTTGCAGAGGTTGTGAAGGGTTCGGGTCGTATCTGCTTGCCGCTCCAATCCGGCGGTGCTAGCTTCGAAAACATCCGGTACTCGGGGGACGTGCCGTCTGGGTTGATCGTGTCGTGTGCTCTTGTGGAGGCGGGAACTCTTGAAGCGGCTTGCGCTCGTCGGTGTCGGTTTCATGGGGCGCCCTTACCTGGAGGCCGCGCGCGACCTCGGGTTCGAGGTCCACGTGGTCGAGACCGAGGTCTGGGCGGGAGAGGTGCCCGAGGGTGTGCGGGTGCACCGGGTCGCGGGGCTCGGCCAGGACGGCTGGGCGGTCGACGAGCTGTGGGCCGTGGGCGGGTACGCGGTCGCCGCCGGCGAGGGAGTGGACGGCGTGCTCGCGTTCTCCGAGCCGCACGTCCTCGGTGCGGCCGTGGTCGCCGACCGGCTCGGCCTCCCCGGCCCGTCCCTGCACGCCTCGACCCTGTCCAGGAACAAGGCGCTGCAACGCGGCTGCTTCGCCGCGAACGGCCTGCCGCAGCCCAGCTTCCACGTCGTCGCGGGGCACGACCGCGCCGTCGAGTGGGCCGCGGACCGTCTGCCCGTGGTCGTGAAACCGTTCTCCTCCTTCGGCAGCACGGGTGTCCAGCTCGTGTCCGATGTGGACGAACTGCGCGAGGTCCTGGCGGCGCGGCGGACCGAACGCCTGCTCGTGGAGCAGGCCGTGGAGGGGCCCGAGTTCAGCTGGGAGGGCTTCACCCGCGACGGCGAGATCCTCTTCGGCAACGTCACGGCGAAGGAGACCACCGGCCCGCCCCGCTTCGTGGAGGTCGCGCACCGGGCGGGCCACCGGTTCGACGACCCGGCCACCGAGCGCGCCGTCCGCGAGCTGGCGGAGGGCGTCGTGCGCGCCGCGGGCATCCGCACCGGGCTGGTGCACCTGGAGTTCCGGCTCACCGCGAGCGGCCCGGCGATCATGGAGGTCGCCGTGCGCACACCCGGCGACTTCCTCCTCGACCTCCTCGCGGCGACCTACCGCTTCGACCCGTACCGCGCCGCCGTGCAACTCGCGATGGGCGAGACCCCGGACCTGCCCGCCTCCGCCGGACCGGTGTCGTACGCGGCCGCCTGGTTCCCCATCTGCCCGCCCGGCACCGTCGTCGAGACCTCGGGCCTCGACGAGGTCAGGGCCCACCCGATGGTCGTCCGCGCGGACCTGGCGGTGAAGGTGGGCGACGTCGTCGCGCCACTGCGCTCGTCCGACCAGCGCGCGGGCTACGTCCTGATCGACGCTCCGTCGCCGGAGGAGCGCGAGCAGACGCTCAAGACCGTGCGCGAACTCCTGCTCGTCACCACCGCACCCGCCGAGGCGTGACCGGCCGCGCGGCCGTGCGCGTCCCCACCGGCGAGGTGTGATCTGTGAAAGGAAGACCCGTGCCAGACAACGCGATCCTGTCCGCACGCGAGTGGGAGCTGCTGCCGTCCGAAGAGGACGTCCGGTTCTACGCCGAGCACGGCTGGTACCTCTCCCCGAAGCTGCTCACCGACGACGAGACCGACGCGCTCGTCGAGGCGAGCGAGGCCTACTACGCCGGCAAGCGCGACCGCGAGCTGCCGATGCACCCGGAGAAGATCTCCTACTGGACGCCGGAGGACGGGGACGTCCAGCGCAACAACGACTACATCCACTACGAGAACGACACCATCGGCGCGATCCTGCGCAAGCCGGTGATCGCCGCGACGGCCGCCCGGCTCGCGGGCGTCGACCTCATCCGGCTGTTCCAGGCGACGCTGCTCTACAAGCCCTCGCGGCCGGACGAGAAGTCCAACATCGTGCCCTGGCACTTCGACAAGTACTACTGGGCCTCGTCCAGCTCCGAGGACATGATCACGGCGTTCATCCCGTTCCACGACTGCGACGAGTCGATCGGCACCCTCACGATGGTCGACGGCAGCCACCGCTGGAACGAGTTCCGGGGCTGGGACAGCAGGAACGGCCACGCCGCCGTGCCCGGCGACCACGAGCGGGAGCACCTGCTGCTCGAGATGTCGCGGCGCAACAACGCCGAGGTCGTCAAGCTCCCGATGACGATCCCCAAGGGGCACATGACGTTCCACCACTGCCGTCTCTACCACGGCAGCGCCGCCAACCTCGCCGACCGGCCCCGGCGCGCGATCTCCCTGCACATGCAGGACGGCGCCAACGCCTACCGCGACCACCGGCTGGCCACGGACAGCAGGCAGACCACGTACAAGCACGACGAGCTGGTCCGCAAGGACGCGAACGGCAACCCGGACTACGCCGACCCCGAGTTCTGCCCGGTGCTGTGGCAGGCCTGACTCCGCTCCGCCGTCCCCGGAAGGCAGGCTCCCGATGACCGCTCCCCGGTTCACCCTCCTCACCCGGTTACCACCGCGGGCGCGCATCGCGGCGGGCGCGGCGGTCGTGATCGTCACCTACGTCTACCTGATCGCGACCCGCCCGACCTCGCCGCACGGCGTCGGCGGTTCCGCTGCGCTGCTGGCCCTCGCCGGCTACCTGCTCGGCTCCGTGCTGATCATCAGCGGCGCCATGTCGAAGCTGACCACGTCCACGGTGACGCTGTTCCCGATGGCCATCACGATCAACATCGTCATCGGCCAGCTCGTGCGGATCAGCGGGCTGCCGGTGCACCTCGACTCCATCGGCACCGTGCTGGTGGCGGTGCTGGCCGGACCGGCCGCGGGCGCCGCGGCGGGAGCGCTGTCCAGCGTCACCGTCGGGATGACGATCAACCCCGGCTCGCTGCCCTACGCCGTCACGGCGGCCACGATCGGTCTGCTGGCGGGCACCTTCGCCCGGCTCGGGCTGTTCCGCCGCGTGCCGACGGTGGTCCTCGCGGGCGTGCTGATCGGCGTCGTGGCCGGGGTGGTGTCCGCGCCGATCACGGCGTTCGTGTTCGGCAACGCCGGCGGCTCGCTCGGGCAGTCCGCGTTCATCGCGACGCTCCAGGTCTACGGCAACAGCATGCTGGAGGCCGCGAGCATCCAGGGCCTCGTCGCCGACCCGCTCGACAAGGTCGTGTCGTGCCTCGTCGCCTACAGCGTGCTGGTGTCGCTGCCGCCGCGGCTGCGGCAGCGGTTCTCCTTCGTGCGCGAGCACTCGGTGTTCGGCATCGACCGGCCCGTCGTGGTGGAGCGGGCGGAGGCGGTCCGATGACCACGATGTTCTTCCAGGCCGGCACCTCACCGGTGCACCGGCTGAACCCGACGACGAAGCTCGTCCTCGCTCTGGCGGTCACGACGACGGCGTTCGCCGTACCAGTCGTGTGGGCGCCGCTGGTGCTGCTGCTGGTGGTGCTGGTGCCGGCCGTCCTCGTCGCGGGCGTCCAGCTCCCGTACGCGAGGCTGCTCCTGCTCTTCTCCGCGCCGGTCGTGCTGGTCATCTTCGCGTTGCAGGGCCTGTTCTTCCCGGAGGGCACGACGGTCCTCGCGGAGTTCGGCTGGGCCAAGGTGACGTCCGAGGGCCTGCTGTTCGCCACCCAGACGTCGCTGCGGCTGGTCGTGATGCTCGGCTCGTTCCTGTTCCTCCTGCTCACCACGCACCCCGGTGTGCTGATGAGCGCGATGGTCGAGCGGGGCATGTCGCCCAACACCAGCTACGTCATCTCGGCGACGCTGCAGATCGTTCCCGCGTTCCGCGCCCGCGCGCAGAACGTGCTGCGCGCCCAGCAGGCCCGCGGCCTCGACACCACGGGCCTGCGGCGCCGGGTGCGGGCGCTGCTGCCGCTCGTCGGCCCGCTGCTGCTCGGGTCGCTCGCGGACCTGGAGGAACGCGCGGTCGCCATGGAGGCCCGCGCGTTCGGTTCCACGGCCCGCCGCACGTCGCTCGTGGAGGTCGCGGACTCCTCCGCCCAGCGGTGGGCCCGGCTGCTGATGGGCGCGGTCGCCGTCGCCGCCGTCGTCGTCAACGTCCTGGGGGTGACCCGATGATCGAGTTCGGGACCGTGTCGTACACCTACCCGACCAGCGCGGAGGAGTCGCTCCGGTCGATCACCTTCGACGTCCCGGCCGGCCAGGTGTGCGGTGTCGTCGGGGCCAGCGGCTCGGGCAAGTCCACTCTCGCGAACGCCATGGCGGGCATGATCCCGCACGTCTCGGGCGGACGTCTCACCGGAGAGGTGCGGATCGGCGGGAGGCCGGTCGCGAGCACGCCGCTGGCGGAGCTGGTCACCCAGGTCGGCCTGGTGGTGCAGAACCCGTTCAACCAGATGTCCGGCGCCAAGTTCACCGCGCGCGAGGAGCTGGCGTTCGGCCTGGAGAACCTCGGCGTCGAGCGGGCCGAGATGGCCCGCCGCATCGACGGCGTGCTGGAGGACCTGCGGATCGGGCACCTCGCGGACCGCTCGCCGTTCGCGCTGTCCGGCGGGCAGCAGCAACTCGTGGCGATCGGGTCGGTGCTCGTCATGCGTCCCCGGGTCGTGGTGCTCGACGAACCCACGTCCCAGCTCGACCCCGCCAGCGCCGCGCTCGTCTTCGGCGCGTTCGACGCGTTGCGGCGCAACGGGATCACCATCGTGCTCGTCGAGCACCGGATCGAGCAGCTCGCCGAACTGGCGGACCGCGTCCTGGTGCTGTCGCAGGGGTCGCTCGTGCTCGACGGCCCACCGGACGAGGTGTTCACCGACGAGCGCCTGCCCGAACTCGGCGTGTCGAGCACCCGCTACACCCGTGCGGCGCGCGTGGCGGCCGGCCGGGATCTGTGGCCCGCTGACCTGTCGCTGCCCGTGCTGCTGCCCGACGCCGTGCGCGGCTTCGGCGCCGGCCTGTCGGTGGAGAGCACGCCGTGACCGTCCCAGATGGACAATCCCAGGAGGCCTTCCCCATGCGGTCGGACATCCGCGTCGAGTCGCTGACCTTCCGCTACGACGACGAGGTGACCGCGCTCGACGACGTGTCGCTCGTGGTGCGGCAGGGGGAGCGGGTCGCGGTCATCGGACCGAACGGCGCGGGCAAGACCACGCTGGCCCAGCACTTCAACGGCATGGTCAAGCCCACGTCCGGCCGGGTGCTCGTCGGTGACCTCGACACCGCGCAGCACCCGATCGCCGTGCTGGCGGCGAAGGTGGGGTTCGTGTTCCAGAACCCCAACGACCAGCTGCACGCCAAGACCGTCGCGGCCGAAGTCCACTTCGGACCGCGCAACCTGGGGTTCCCGCCGGAGCACGCGCGGGAGCTGGTCGGGCGTGCCCTGGAGTCGACCGGGCTCACCGAGCTGGCCGACGCCCACCCGCACCACCTCTCGCTCGCGCAGCGGAAGATGGTCGCCATCGCGAGCGTGCTCGCCATGGACACCCCGGTGGTGCTGCTCGACGAACCGACGACCGGGCAGGACTCGACCGCGCTCGACGCGTTGGCCACGATCATCGCCGACCTGTCCCTGCGGGGCCGCACGGTCATCGCGATCACGCACGACATGGACTTCTGCGTGGAGAACTTCGACCGCGTCGTGCTGGTCGAGGACGGCCGGATCGTGCAGGACGGCACGCCGGCAGAGGTGTTCGCGGGCGACCGCGTCGCCCGGCTGCCGCAGCTGGTGCGGCTGGGACGGGAACTGGGCTGGCCGGAGCAGGTGACGACGGTGGAGGGCTTCGTCGACCGCCTCGCCGCGACCAGGGCCTGAGAGCGCCTCAGTCCCCGGCCGGTCGCCGCCGCGTCGCGGCACTGGCGGCCATGAGGACGGCGCCGAGGACGAACGCTCCTCCGAGGGCGCTCCAGCCGATCGCGCCGCGCAGCACGACGACGGTCATGAACGGCGGGCCGACGGCCAGCTGTGCGGCGTGACCGAAGTCGAACGCGCCCAGGTACGAGCCCATCGACTTCTCCGGAGCCATCCGGTAGGACAGCTCGAACGCGGACACCGAGTGCATGTTCTCGCCCAGCGTCAGCAGCACGACCGCGAGCGCCGTCAGCGGGAGCACCACGGCGGCCCCGACGTGCTCGGCGGTCAGGAACAACACCACCGCGACGAGCAGGGGCACCAGCGAGCGCAGGATCGTCCTGCGCGCCTTCGGGATCGTGTTCGACCACTTGGTCAGCGGCACCTGCAACGCCACCGTCAGCACCGTGTTGACGGCCAGCAGCGGGCCGATCCACCCCGGCGCGAGCTCGGTCTTGCTGATGACCCACAACGGCAGCAGGGTGAACAGCACCGCGTCGTGCAGCAGCAGGATCGCGTTGCCCGCGGCCAGCGTGAGGTAGCGGCGGTCCTTGAGCACGACCCCGCCCGCCGCGGCCCGCGCCTCCTCCTGCACGGGCTCCGGCTCCACCGGCGCGGAGGTGCGGGAGATCATCCGGACGGCGACCAGCAGCACCACGAACGACAGCGCGTTGACCCCGAACCCGACGGTGAACGCCGTGCGCGTGCCGATCGAGATCACCAGGCCACCGAGCAGCAGCCCGACGCTCATCCCGACGTTGCGCGCGGTCCGCAGCACGGCCATGGACCTGCTCCGGTCCTCCGGCCGTTCCATGCGCAGCAGGAAGACCTGCTGCACGGGCGCACTGGCGCGGTCGAAGAGACCGAGCACGCACAGCAGCACCGCGTACCCGGTGAACGAGGACACGAACAGGAACGCCGAGTACCCGATCGCCCGCCCGACCAGCAGTCCCGTCCACACCGGACCGGGTCCGAGGCGGTCGGTCAGCCAGCCCGCGGGCAGCGGGGAGAGCAGCGCGATGAGGTTCGCGGCGCCCACGACCACGCCGACCTTGACCGGGTCCGCGCCCAGGTGCAGCACGACGAACACGGGCACGATCGCGAGGAACAGGCCGGTGCCGATCGAGTCGACCAGGGCGCTGACCGCGAGTATCGCGCCGTTCCTGGTAGGAGGCGCGTACCTCGACAACTGGAGCACTGGCGCCGCATCTCCCCAGGACGTTCGCGTGATGAGTCCGTCACCGAACGTAGCGCAGCCTGAGCGGTTAGTTCAAACGGGGGCACCCGATGCGGTCTCAGTAGGCACGGAACGACGTCAGGAATCGCCTGGGCAGGGTGGCTCGTAGGGCAGGCCGGGGAAGTAGCGGTCCCACTCGGCCTCGGTGATCACGGTGCGGACGGTGTCGCACGCGTGCGCGACGGTGCGGTCGAGATCGGTGTCCAGCAGCCGCAGCTGGGCGTCCCAGCCACCGGTGATCACCATGTGACCGTCGGCGCTGAACACCACCGCCTCCACCGCGTCCAGGCTGCCGGACACGGTGACCGGTGCCGGCACGCGGCGGGGGTCGGTCACGTCCCACAGGCGCGTGGTGCGGTCGTCGCCCGCGGTGGCGAGCGTGCGCCCGTCCGGGCTGAACGCCACCGCGTAGACGCTGTCGTCGTGGCCGTTGACGTCGAGCACCGCGATCGAGGTCAGCCGGGTCGGGTCCGAGACGTCCCACAGGCGTGCGGAGCGGTCCTCGCCGACCGACGCGAGGATCTTGCCGTCCGGGCTGAACGCCGCCTCGTACACGCCGTGGTCGTGGCCGGTGACCGCGGCGAGCCGGGCGGGCCGCTGCGCGTCGGTGATGTCGTACAGCCAGATTCCCGGCTCGTCGCCGACCACGGCCAGGGTGCGGCCGTCGGGGCTGAACGTGGCGTCGTAGAGGACGTCGCGGAAACCGTCGATCACGGCGGTCTCGGTGGCCTTGCGCGGATCGGTGACGTTCCACAACCGCACCGTGCGATCCCAGCCGACCGAGGCGAGCGTGCGGCTGTCCGGGCTGAACGCCACGGCGTGGATGTTCACCGTGTGGCCCGCCAGCGGGGTGAGCTGCGCCGGGTTCCGGGGGTCGGCGAGGTCCCACAAGCGCACGACGTGGTCGAAGCCCGCCGAGGCCAGCGTGCGGCCGTCGGGGCTGAACGCCACCGTGTAGACCGGTTCCGTGTGGCCGGTCAGCGTGACGACCTCCTTCGGGCTGCGCGGATCGGTGATGTCCCACAGCCGCACGACGTGGTCGTCGCTGCCCGTCGCCACGGTCCGGCCGTCGGGGCTCAGCGCCACCGACATGATCACGCTGTTCTGCTGGACGACCGCCACCGGCAGGGTGCTGATCAACCCGTCCCGGGTGTGGGTGGACGGGGCCGTGCGGTGGGCGGCCAGTGCGAGCTGGACGGCCAGCTGCGGGTTGCTCTGGTGCAGCTCGGGGGCCTCGTCCGCCACGACCTGGGCCCGGATGGCGTTGCGCTGGTCGGCGGCCCTGCGCTGCTCGTACCAGGCGACGGAGGTCGCGGCGACGGCGACCAGGGACACCACGCTGAGCAGCGCGACGAGCCTGCGGAGCCGGCGGCCGGTGGTGATCTCGGCCGACCGGCTGGCGTCGAGGAAGCGCTGCTCCCGCGGTGACAACGCGGACTCGTGCTTGCCCGCCCAGTCGAGCGTGAGCGCGAGCCGCGCGCCGCGGTAGAGCGCGCCGTTGTCCCTGCCCAGCGACTCCCACGCGTCCGTGGCGTCGGTGAGCTGGCGGTGCAGGCGGATGCTCTCGCGGTCGTCGTGCAGCCAGCCGTGCAGGCGTGGCCAGGCCCGGATCAGCGCCTCGTGCGCGATCTCGACCCCGTCCTGGTCCTTGGCGAGCAGCCGGGCCGCGGTGAACGCCTCGAGCACGGCCGCGAGGCCGGGGTCGTCGCCGACCTCGGAGGTGTCGAGCCGCCGTTTCGTGTCCTCGGTGCCCTCGCCGAGCGCGACCAGCCTGCCGAACAACGTCCTGGCCAGTCGCTGCCGCGGCTCGTCCAGGCCGGTGAACACCTCTTCGGCGGTCCGGCTCAACGCGCCGTCGAGCCCGCCCGCCTGCTGGAACCCGGTGACCGAGAGGCGGTTGCCGCTGCGCCGGGTCCACACCTGCAACAACACGTGCGACAGCAGCGGCAGGACCCCTGGCCTGCCGTGCGCCTGCGTGAGCAGGTCCGCGACCAGGGAGCCGTCCACCGTGCAGTTCATCCTGCTCGCGGGCGCCACGATGGCCTGGCGCAGTTCGTCCGCGCTCATCGGCCCGGCGACGACCTGCCCGTCCGGCATGGCCTCGACCAGCGCCGGGTGCGCGGAGCAGTGCGCGAAGAAGTCCGACCGCACCCCGAGCAGCACCCGGCACCGGCTGCCGGGCGTGTTCGCCGCGACGGCCAGCGCCGCGATGAACCTCGCCCGCTCGGCGTCGCTGTCGCAGAGCGTGAAGACCTCCTCGAACTGGTCGACGACGAGGACCGTCTCCTCGTCCGCGGACAACTGCGACACGAGCCGGTGGAGGGCCCGGTCGTCACGCCACTCGTCCATCACCGCCGCCGGGGTGACGCCGAGCTCCGCGGCGAGCAGGATCGAGCACCGTTCGATCGGATGCGTTCCCGGGGTGAACAGCAGCAGCCGTTTCCCCGCGGCGGTGAGGGCGGGGATCACGCCCGCGCGCAGCACCGACGACTTGCCCGACCCGGAGGCGCCGAACAACAGCACCAGCCGTTGCCGCTTGCCGACGACCTCGGCGACGAGCCGCTCCCGTCCGAAGAACAGGTCCTGGTCGTCCGGCCCGAACGCCCGCAGCCCCACGTAGGGAGCGCCGCCGGGCTCCTCGGTGGCGCTCGTCATGGCCGAGTTCTCGTTGAGCTCGGCCGCGGTGGCGTGCCAGCGCTCCTCCCATTCGGCCTCGTCGCCGTCGCAGGCCCGGACGAACGCCAGCGTCACCGCCAGGCTGGGCAGCTTCCGCCCGTTCGCCGCCTCCGAGAGCGTGGTCGCCGAGTAGTGGGCGACGCGGCCCATGTCCCGGTACGACGGTGTCGCTGCCTTCGTGCGCAGCAGCCGCAGGTCAGCGGCGAACTCCACGAGCGCCGAGCCGTCACGGACCAGTTCGCGTTCACTCCGCGGCACCGTCGATCTTCTCCCTCACAGCCTTTCGGCGGACGACCGCGCGTCTCGGTCGAAAGTCCGGCGAACCTGCCACGTCCCCGGCCACTAAAGCACAGCCCGCCGATGTGTCTCGGCAGGCCGCGTCGGGGCGGTGAGCAGGTGGCCACGGGAGTGCGGTCGTCCGAAGTGGACATCGACCGGCTGTGGGAACAGAAGGGAGTGCCGCGCGGCGGACGCCGTGGCGACCGCCGCGCAGTCAGGCCGTGTGAGTCAGTTCACCCGGTAGGCCCTGATGACCGTCTGGGTCACCGTGTTGCCGTCCTGGTCCGCCGCTGTCGCCCGCAGCGACACGAACCCGGACGCCGGGTTCGGCACGAGCGCCGACCAGGTGCCGTTCACCCGCAGCACCGGCACCCGTCGCCACGTCCGCCCGTCGTCGCGGGACACCTCGACCTGCTTCGGCTCGGCCCTGCCGCCCGGTGCGCCCGGCTGGCGGTCGACGCGCAACGGCACCGGGAACAGCGCGTTGCCGGGCGCGTGGTTCGTCAGGTCGAGCTCGGGGTCGAAACCGATCGACAGCAACGGAAGCGGTGTGGCGGCGGTGGTGTGCCCGGACCGGAAGCCCCACTCCGCACTGACCTTTGTGGACAGAGGCCATCCCGGGTCGTTCCGGCTCGCCTCGGCGGTGAGCCGGTAGGTCGCGGCGCCCGCGGGCACCGTGAACTGCCCGCTGCCGGGTTGTCCGCTGCGGGCGATCTCCCTGCCGTCGGCGTGCAGCACGGTGTCGCCGGTGTCGCCGAAACCGGGGAACCCGGAGTGGCCGGCCGAGTCGGAGAACAGCGGCAGCCGGGCGTTGATCCGGTCGCCCGTGCGGTACGCCAGGTGCGGTTCGGGCGAGAAGAAGCCCACCGTCCCGGAGACGTTCGGCCCGATCACGGCCTTGCCCCAGTGCACGGTGGCCTTGTCGCCGGGCTTGAAGGTCCGCTGGGCCGCCTCGTAGTTCTGCGAGACGCCGCCCGCCGACACGCTCGCGGCGTTCGTCCAGGTGACGGGGGAGTAGTACTCGGTCCGTTCGCGGGGCAGCGGGGTCGGTGTCGACTCCAGCGCGCCCTCCAGTTCGTACTTCCCGTCGGTGGCGAACATCGACGTGTAACCCGTGCTGTCCGCCGGGGCTCGGTAGGTCGCCTTCACGGTGGCCAGGTCGCCGTTGCGCGGCCGGTAGGTCACGTTCGCCGGAACGTCCCCGTAGCTGGGGAACACCAGCTCGTACCGGTACGGGCTCGGCGGCAGCCCGGTCAGCGTCACGGACGCGTTCGGCAGCTTCGCCAGGCGGGCGCCGTCGGGGCTGAACGTGGCCGTCAACGGGAGCGGCGGCGCCTCCAGCACGCGCACGGGGCTACCGGAGAAGTGGAACAGCGCCGCGTTCGCGCCGGCCTCGGCGATCGCGCGGACTCGCGGGCTGAACTCGAGGCCTTCGGCACCGTTCAGGGTGAACACCGCGAGCTTGCCCTTGAGGTCGGCGGCCGCGATCTCGGCGGGGGTGGCGTGCCCGACGTCCACAACGGACAGTGCGCGGGTGTCGGTCGTCCGCGGCGAGCCGAAGATCCACTCCACGGGGATCTCGAACGACTCGGGCCTGTCGACCGTCAGCCGGACCTGCGGCCGTTCGAGCTTCATCCGGTCGAAGTACCGGAACTCCTTGGTGTGCTTGGTGGTGGGAGCGGCGTAGTCGTTGAAGTCCGACATGCTGTAGTAGCCGACGCCCCTCGCCCCGGTGTCGACGACCATGCCGTTCGTCCAGGAGATCGGGCGGGCGTCCTTCTCGTCGGCCTGCGCGGTGACCTTCCTGCCGTTCCTGGCGTCCAGCGTGACCGTGGTGTCCTCGCGCAGGTCGACCTCCGGGTCGGCCACCCTGGTGCTCGTCGGCAACGGGTTCCCGGGCACCGCGGTCTGGATCGTGCCCAGCACGGCGTAGCGGCCCGCGGGCAGCCGCACGGTGCTGTTGTTGCCCATCAGGTCGAAGTCGTCCTGGCCGGTGCCCAGCGCCACCCACATCACGCTCGCCAGCAGGCCGTCGGCCGGTGCGGCGCCGTTCTGGTCGAGGAGCTTCGTCGTCAGGTCGTAGCTCTCCGGTTCCTTGTACGCGCCGACGGGCGTCTGGACCACCGTGTCACCGGCGTCGTTCTTGGCGAAGAGCCTGCCTCCGTGGTCGCCGATCTGCGCGGCGGCGTGGTCGAAGGTGACCGTCACCGAGGCCTCGCCGCCCGCGGGCACCACGAGCCGGTCGACGTTCGTGCGGAACGCCGGGACGTCCGTGCTCAGCCACAGCGGGACCGGTGCGCTGCCGGTGTTGCGGTACGTGAGCCGCTTGGTCAGCGCGGGCTGGTCGTGCGGCCACCGCACGAAACCGAGGCTCAGGCTCCCCTCGCCGGGCGTGATCGTCTGCCGGGACGCACGGCCCACGTCGACCCGGCCCGCTCCCTGCTGGTGGATCGTGGCGTCGATCGGGGTCGCGCTGCCCATCAACGCCGCCTTGATCTGCCCGCCGGTCCACTCCGGGTGCTGCGCGGCCAGGATCGCCGCGGCACCGGCCACGTGCGGCGTCGCCATGGAGGTGCCGGTCAGCCGCGCGTGGTGCTCGTCGACGGCGTGGTCGGCGAGCGTGCCCGCGGCCCGTGCGGCCACGACGTCCTCGCCGGGTGCGGCGATGTCCGGCTTGACGGCGTGATCCTTGAACCGCGGTCCGGGCTGCGAGAACGTGCTGTACCCGTCCTGCTTGGTCACGCTGGCCACAGCCAGCGCGGCATCCGCAGAGGCCGGGCTCGCGACCGGCACGCGCCGGCCGTAGTTGCCGGCGGCGACCACGAACAACGTGCCCTTCTCGGCGGAGAGCCGGTTGACCGCCCTCTCCAGCGGGTCGCTGACGCCGTCACCGGGCCCGCCGCCCAGACTCATGTTCACGACCTTCGCGCCGCTGTCCGCGGCCCACTGCATGCCCGCGAGGATCGCGTCGAACGGGCAGCCGCTCGTCTGGCAGACCTTGCCGATCAGCAGGTCCGCGCCCTTCGCGACACCGGTGTACCTGGCCCCGCGCCCGGCGACGGTCGAGGCCACGTGCGTGCCGTGCCCGACGTTGTCGACGATGCCCTCTCCGGTGAAGTCCTTCTCGCCCTTCACGACTCCGGCCAGGTCGGGGTGCCCGGGGGCGTAGCCGGTGTCGAGGACCGCGACCGTCGCGCCCGCGCCGGTGTGCCCGGCCTGCCAGGCGGCCGGTGCGCCGACCTGCGGCACGCTCACGTCCAGGGAGGGACGAGCCTTGCCGTTGAGCCAGATCTTGCCCGTGCCGGCCTTGTCGAACAGTTCCGCCGCCTTGGTCTTCGGCGTGGCCACGGCGGAGAGCCGGACCGACGGCAGTTCGCGGGTGATCCTGCCGAGCGCCTGGGCGCCGGGGGACTCGACCAGCAACGGGATGTCCGGCGTGTGGGTGTCGTCGTAGCCCAGCTCGATCAGGCCGGTCACGTCGAACAGCGCGCGGTCGAGTCTGCCCGCCCGGATCAGCGGCTCGGCGACCGACGGGATGACCGTGACGCCCTGGGCGCTGACCGACTTGAGGAATCGCACCGGCCCGATCCGGGCGGCCGGCTGGACCGTCGCGTCCCAGGAGCCGTCCTTCCTGGTCACGGTCACCTTGTCACCGGTGATCAGCGTGACCGTCCTGGGTTCCTCGGCCGGCCCCGTCGTGGCGGGTTGGTGCGCGGCCGCCGGTAAGACGGCCACTCCGCCGGCCGCCACGGCGAAGACCGCCGCGTGGATGAAACCTCGTATGCGCACAGATCGCCCCTTGTGTCGTGTGGTGTTTCCCCTTTCCTCTATGACTCACTGAGTGGATCAACCTGTTTATTCGGGAGGCCGGTAAACGCTCCGCCGCCGACGTGGGTCTTCAAGGGTGATGGCTGACTACGACGACTTCGCCCGAGCGCAACTGCCGCGGTTGCTGCGGTACGCGACGATGCTCACCGGCGACCGGGAGCAGGCCGCTGATCTGGTGCAGGACGTGCTGGTCAAGATGTACCGGCACTGGTCCCGGATCAGCGGCACGGATCACCCCGAGCGGTACGTGCTGCGGATGGTGACCAACGGCTACCTGTCCTGGCGACATAGCTGGTCCGCACGTGTGATCACGTCGGGTGACCTCCCCGACCGGGCACGGGCGGACGATTTCGCGTCGGACCACGCCGCGCGCGAGGACATGTGGCAGCGCCTGGCGCGTCTGCCCAAGCGCCAGCGCGCCGTGGTGGTGCTGCGGTACTACGAGCAGCTGCCCGACTCCGAGATCGCCGGACTGCTGGGCTGCGCCCAGGCCACCGTCCGCGCCCACGCCCACAAAGCATTGGCCTCACTGCGAAACGGCTTGGCCATCGACCTGATGGCGGAGGCCAGGGAGACCGGATGAACATCGAGAACCTGATCAAGGACACCTTCACGGCGCGCGAAGACGACGCGCCCGACAGCGACGCGGTGCTCGCCGCCGCCCGCCGCCGCATCGACAGCAGGCGCTCCGGCCTGAGCCGACCGCTGGCGGTCGCCGCCGGAGCGACCGTCCTGTCCCTCGGCGCGGTCACCGCCGTGGTGCTGAACCGCCCGGAACCCGTGGAGCAGTCCCAGACGATCGCCACCGCCAACGGCTCTCAGAACAGCCAGGCGGCGACGTCCACCGAACAGCCCGTGCCCGCTCTGCAGATGCCCTACTCCCTGGGCTGGCTCCCACCGGGCGAAGTCGCGTACCGCGCGCACCGGATCAACATCGGTGCCACCGCGGACGACCCGGACACGCCCCTGTACGGCGGCGAGTACATGCTGACCGTCACGGCCGGCGGCCAGGTCCTGGAAGTGGACGTCCAGCAGTTCCGGATGATGCCCGTGGACCAGGCGATGTTCAAGTCGGGTCCGGGCGCGCCCGTGACGATCAAGGGCCGGCCCGGGGTCGAGAGCTCGGTGTCCACCGGCCCTGGCGGGTACGAGCTGTACGTGGCGCACCCGGACGGCGGTTCGATGTACGTGAACGTGTCCGCCGCGCACGGCAGCACCCTGCCCGCGCAGCAACTCGTCGACGCCGGCCGCCGGATCGCGGAGAACATCCAGTTCCCGGGCGCCACGACCGTCACCCCGGCGTTCGGCCTGCGCGACCTGCCCAACGGCATGCGGATCTGCGCCTTCAACGTGCAACCGAGCTCGGACGGGCCCCTGGGCGCGCAGGGACCCAACACGAGCTACTCGCTGGGCACGTGCACGGTCCAGCCGACGGTCCACGTCAACAGCGCCGTCGTCGGCGCTCCGCCCGCCACCCCTGGCCAGCCCGTGCAGGGCCACGCGACGCGCTACGCCGACGAGAACGGCTACCACCGGTTGTGGGTCCTCGACGCGGTCGAGGGAGGTCCTGTCGTCATCGCGGGCCGGGTGCCCGAGGCCGAGCTGTACGAGATCGCGAACCGGCTCCTCCTGCCGAGCTGATCTCGGCTCGGACACGGGTGAACCAGACCCCCGACTCCGGAACGTCGCCGCCGCTCCGAGCGGATCGGTCGCCTGGTCGAAGCACTCCCGGGCGATCGGTCCGCGGTGACGCGTCGGCGACGAAGTAGCCTGGTCTCCGTGCGTGGGCCGCGCTGCCGGTGCGCGCGCGGACATCATCGGGGGAAGAACAGGGTGGCCGAGGTGCCTTCGGACGAGGAACTCACGCGCGCCGCCCAGGCCGGGGACGTGGCCGCGCTGGGCGTGCTGCTGGCGAGGCACGAGGCGGGCATGCGGGCGGTGGCGCTGAGCGTGGCGGGGCACGGTCCGGACGCCGAGGACGCGGTGCAGGACGCGATGCTCGTCGCACTCAGCCGCATCGGAGATCTCCGGGATCCGGCGGCGGCCGGTGCGTGGCTGAGGATGATCGTGCGCAACGGGTGTCGCGCGAGGCTGCGTTCCGCCGGTGTGGCGCGGCCCGTGGCCGAGGTGGAGACGGTCACCGAGGAGAGTCCGGAGAGGATCGTCGAGCTGCATGCCATGAAGGACTGGCTCTGGCACGCGATCGGTGAGCTCTCGCCCTCGTTGCGGATGACGGTCCTCTTGCGACACTTCAGCAGCGCCAGCACCTACGAGCAGATCGCCACGCTCTGCGGGGTGCCGGTGGGAACGGTGCGCAGCAGGCTGAACCAGGCTCGGGCCCGGCTCGGTGCCGCGCTCACGGCCACCGCCGCCACCGCGCACGACGACGCGGCCGCACGTGCCGAGGTCAGTCGCGTGGAGGGGCTCGAGACGCTGGACGCGATGCACAGGGGAGAGCTCGGCAGGCTGATGGCCGAGCGGTGGGCGCCCGACGTCATGCTGTTCGACGGGCTGGACCCGGTGGGCGGCCGCGACTTCTTGGTTCGCGGGGCCGCCTGCGACCTGGAAGCCGGTGTGCGCCAGCGCTTCGCCGACGCGGTCGCCGGCCCGGACATCACCATCTGGGAGATGGACATCATCAACCCCGTGGACGCGCCCGAGCACTGTCCACCGGCGGTGACCTGGGTGATGACGATGAAAGACCGCCGCGTGAGCCAGTTGCGCCTCTTCCACCCCGCCACCTCGCCGTAGTGGTGGCCGTCACACCGATCGGATCGAACTTTCGCGCGCTCTCCCCATCTTGTCGGTGTCAACGACACCGTTCGAACGGAGAGCACTGTGAACACCGAAGCGCGCGGCCCACTGGCCGCCGGCACGCACACCGTCGAGATCGGCGGGGTGGTGCAGCGCTACCACGTGCACGGCACCGGCCCGGTCTGCCTGGCTCACCCCGGCGGCCCCGGGGTGTTCTGGGACTACCTGCGCATGCCCGCGCTGGAGAGCCACCTCACGATGGTCTACGTGGAACCGATCGGGACGGGCGGCTCGGGCCGTCTCGCCTCGCACCCGAACGGCTACACCCGTGACCGCTACACCGAGGCGCTCGCCGGCCTGCTCGACCACCTCGGCGTGGAGACGACGTACCTGATCGGGCACTCCCACGGAGGGTTCGTCGCCCAGCGCTTCGCGGCGCGGCACCCCGAGCGTCTCACCGGTGTCGTCCTGTACGAGAGCGCGCCGCTGACCGGCCCGGACCACGTCGCCGAGGCGATGTCCAAAGTGGAGCTCTTCGCCCGCGCGAACGCCGAGAACCCGGAACTGCCCGGCGTGCTGGCCGCACTGCAGTCGACCGGCGCCATCTCCACCGACGAGGAGATGGTCGAGGCACTGCGCGGCCTGCTGCCCGCCTACCTGGCCGACTACTGGGGCAGGGAGGCGGACTTCGCGCCGTTGCGCGCGGCCATCAGCGGCACGCACATCTCCAGCCTCGACGAGCACCTCGTTCCCGAGATCATCGACGACCGGGGCGTGCTGGGCTCCCTGGCCGTGCCGGCGCTGGTGATCGTCGGACGTCACGACGTCGTCTGCGGCGTCCGGTGGGCCGAGGAACTCGACAAGTCGATCCCGGACTCCCGCCTCGTCGTCCTCGAGAACAGCGGTCACCTCGGCCACGTCGAGGAACCCGACGCGTTCGCGGCCGCGGTTCTCGGCTTCGTCGGCACGGGCTCGCGGTAGCGCCGGCCGGCGGTGGTGCGGCGG
>NZ_JBHXLO010000001.1:767991-837273 GCF_042721395.1 Lentzea sp. NPDC058450 | reverse complement strand
CCCTCGGGTGGTCGGGGCCCGGGTTTCCCGGGCTGGCGGCCGGGGCGGGGCGGGCGGCCGGGCGGGCGGGGGGCGGGCGCGCGCGCCCCCCCCCCACCGCCGGAACTCGTGAAGAACCTGTTTACGTCCCGCCGCGCTGTCGTGAAGGACTGCATACTTCGAGTTGTGTTCGCCCGCATGAACAGCCTGCTGGTTCGGTTCTTCCTGTTCTCGCTGGTGATCGCGGGCTGTTCGATCGCGGTCACGGCGTGGCTCGCGTCGCAGGCGACGACCGGGGCGATCCGGCAGGAGCAGGGTGAGGCGTTCGAGACGGACGTCCAGATCTACGACGCGCTCGTCGGGTACGCGGCCTCCCACGGGGACTGGGGCCAGGTGAGGTCCACTGTGGACGAACTGGCGCGGAGGTACGACCGCCGGGTCGCGTTGACCGACCAGAACGGCAGGAAGCTGGTGGACACAGGCGATCAGAACGCCCCGCAGCTGCCCGTCACGCCCAAGGCGCTCATCGACCCGTTGAACGTCAACGGCGAGATCGATCCACGCGCCGTGGGTCCGTTCCTGCTCAAGGACGACGAGAAGCGCAAGTTGCGTTCGTACGCCGACCAGCTCGTCCGGTGCAACGACAGGGTCGAGATCGTGGAGACCCCGAACGGCAGGCCGCGCATCAAGGGGCTCGAACCCGGCCGGCACTCGGTGTGGGACAGCTGTGCCTCCGGCGAGTACCTGCAGACGGTGACGGCGACGGAGACGGCGGGGTACCGGGAGCTGCAGGGGTACTTCGTCGCGTGCCTGGCCACGTTGCCGGGCAACGCGATGCTCCCGGCGAAGGCCCCCGGCCGGGTGGACGAGCTCGACTGGGACGTCCTGGTGGTCCAGGGCACGACGCCCGACGTGGTGCGGTGCATGGACGAGGCGCGCCGGGACATGCTCAGGACGCACGTCGCTCCACCGGCGCAGCTGTTCCTCACCGCGCGGGCGGGTGACTCGCCGCAGCAGATCGACCTGTCGACGACCGGTGCCACCCGGATCACGCTGGTGGCGCTGGGGATTCTCGCGCTGGCGGGGTTCGCGTCGTGGGTGACGGCGACGCAGCTGGTGCGGCCGATTCGGGCGTTGACCGCCGCCACCAAGCGCACCGCGGAGGGTGACCGCACGGCGCGGGTGGACGGTGGTGCGGGTGAGATCGGGCAGTTGGCGAAGTCGTTCAACTCCATGTCGGAGAAGCTCGCGGAGACCGAACGGCAGCGGCAGGCGATGGTCAGCGATGTGGCGCACGAGTTGCGGACGCCGTTGGGCAACATCACCGGGTGGCTGGAGGCGACGCAGGACGGGCTGGCCGAACCCGACCCGCACCTGATCGGCATGCTGCTGGAGGAGTCGCTGCTGCTGCAACGGCTCGTGGACGACCTGCACGACCTGGCGCAGGCGGACGCGGGCACGCTGCGGTTGCATCCGGAGCCGATCGCGCTGGACGACGTGGTGGACCAGGTCGTCAACGCGCAGCAGAACCGCGAGATCCTGCTGCGCGCCGAGACCACGCCGGTGCACCTCAGCGCGGATCCGGTGCGGTTGCGGCAGGCGCTGGGCAACCTCGTCGCGAACGCCGTGCGCTACACGCCGCCGGGCGGCGAGGTGGTGGTGCGGCTGTTCCAGTGGCAGGACCGGGCGATCTTGGAGGTCGCGGACACCGGCACCGGCATCGCGCCCGAGGACGTGCCGCACGTGTTCGACCGGTTCTGGCGCGCCGACAAGTCACGCAGCCGCCGCACCGGCGGCAGCGGACTCGGGCTCGCGATCACCCGGCACCTCGTCGAGGCACACGGCGGCACGGTGTCGGTGACCAGCACGCTCGGCGAGGGCTCGACGTTCCGGATCAGCCTGCCGCTGGCCTGAGAACGACGGCCCTCGCGGTCGCCACCGCGCTGCCGTGCCTCAGGACACGGTCATCAGCGTGGGTGCGAGGGCGTCGCACAGGGCGTCCGTCGTGGTGACGACGGCGCAGTGGCTCGCCGCCTGGTCCAGCGCGCGGACGTGGCCCGGACGGTCGAAGCCCGCCACGGCGTCCGCCACGACGAACGGCGCGATGTCCCTGCTGAACGCGTCCACGGCGGTGGCGAGCACGCCCACCTCGGCGTACACGCCGGTGACGACGAGCTGGTCGCGGCCCTGGGCGCGCAGGAGCTGTTCGAAATCCGAGCGGGCGAACGCGCTGTAGCGGTGCTTGGTCAGCACGGTCTCGCCCTCGCGCGGTGCCAGCGCCGCGATGATCTCCGTGTCGGCGGCGCGGATTCCGGGACCCCACAGGTCCCAGAGCAGGCCGCGGGACTGCGGGTCCTGGTCTCCCGGCTGGGCGGTGTAGTAGACGGGCAGACCGGCCGCTCTCGCGGTGGCGAGGACTCTGGCGATCGACGTGACGGCCTGGGTGAGCGCGACGCTGTCGGCGGGGTAGGCGCGGACGAAGTACTCCTGCATGTCGTGCACGAGGAGCGCGGCGCGGTCGCGGTGCGGGGTCCAGCGGGCCCGGCTGGCCGGGAGCGCGGTGGGCGGGGTGTAGTCGGCGAGGCGGGGGAGGGACATCGGGAACTCCGTTCAGAGCGACGCGCCGCCGTCGACGGCGATGGTCTGCAGGGTGATCTGGGAGGAGCGGTCGGACAGCAGGAACGCGATCAGGTCGGCGACGTCCTGGGCGGTTCCCACGCGCCGCAACGGGATTCCGACGCGGTAGCTCTCGGGGACGCCGTTCAGCGAGGCCTGGATGCCGAGTTCGGGGTCCGGCCACAGCGACCGCAGCATCGCCGTGTCGGTGGAGCCGGGCAGCACGACGTTGCAGCGGACGCCGTGCTCGGCGAGTTCGAGGCCGGCGCACCGGGTCAGCGCGGTCGCCGCGGCCTTGGACGCCGCGTAGGCCAGCATGTTCTGGCGGGGCACCACGGCCGCGTTCGACGACACGACGGCAACTGACCCGCCACCGTTCGCCGCCATCACCCGTCCGGCAGCGCGCAGGCAGTGGAACGGGCCGGTGGCGTTGACCGCCATCTGGAGTGCCCAGTCGTCGTCGGTCGTGTCGAGCAGCACGCCCGTGCGCAGCACGCCCGCGACCGAGGCCAGCTGGGTCAGCGGGCCCAGTGCGTCCTGCACCAGGGCCACGGCGGCGTCGACCTCGGCGGCGACGGTGACGTCCGCTTCGACGGGGAGCACGTCCGCGCCCGCTGCCTCCAGCGCGGAGACGGTGCTCTTCAGATCGGTGCCGGGACGGTCGAGCACGGCCACCGCGCTGCCCTCGGCCGCGAGGGCGAGTGCGGTGGCGCGGCCGATGCCACCTGCGGCGCCCGTGACCAGAGCCACGGGTGGGGATGACGGCATGACTACCTCCGGTAACAGGTCTGTTGCCTCACGCGTTTGATTCACTCGATCGATGACATCAGACAATAGTGAGGCTAACCTAACTCACATGTCGCGCCCGTGGGAGTTCCTCCCGCTCACACCAGCTCAGGAAGGCATCTGGTTCGCCCAGCAACTCGCCACGAGCAGCCACTCGTACAACGCCGCCGAGTACGTCGAGCTGACCGGTGAGCTGGACGTGCCCGCGTTCGCACGGGCGGTCTCGGCGACGCTGGCCGAGGCGGCGTTCGTGGCCACCGTCGGCGAGGACCGCGTCCAGCACCGGGCCGGGGAACCGGTGCTGGAGGTCGTCGAGACGGACGGTGTAGAGGAAGCGCTGGCGTTGATGCAGGCGGACAGTGCGACGCCGGTCGACCTCGCCGCTGGTCCGTTGGCACGACAGGTGCTGTACCGGGTCGGACCACGGCACCACCTCTGGTACCAGCGCTTTCACCACGTGCTGGTGGACGGGTACGGCTTCGCGCTGCTGGCCCGCCGGGTCGCCGAGCACTGCTCCGGATCGCCGCCCGCGCCGTGGTTCGGCTCGCTCGCGGACGTGCTCGCCGCCGAGCAGGAGTACGCGAACTCGGCGCGCCGGGCCGCCGACCGGGAGTTCTGGCTGGCGCGGGCGGGCGACGCCGGCCTGCCGACGTTCGCGGCGTCCCGGCACCCCGCCGGTGCGCACGCGCTCCGGGTGAGCACCGCGTTCGCCGCGCCGGAGAAGGGCTGGCCCGCGCGGCTCACCGCGACGTTCGCCGGACTGCTGGCGCGCTGGACCGGTGCCGACGAGGTGACCCTGGGGCTTCCGCTGATGAACCGGATGGGCTGGGTCGCCTCCCGCGTGCCGTGCACGACGGTCAACGTCATGCCCCTGCGGCTGCGCGGGCCCCAGGACTTCGCGGCCGTCGTCGAGTCCGAACTCCGGCAGGTCGCGGCGCATCAGCGGTACCGCGGCGAGGACCTGCGGCGCGACCTCGGCCTCGGCTCGGCGCCGCTGTGCGGGCCCGAGCTGAACATCCGGCCGTTCGGCGCCGCGCTCGACTTCGGCGCCGTGACGGGGGAGCTCCGGTACCTGCGGGCAGGACCGGTCGCCGACCTCGCGCTGAACGTGCACCGCACACCGGCGGGCGTGCTGGTGGCCGACCTCGACGCCAACCCCGCCTGCTACACCGAGGACGACCTGCACGGCCACCTGGAACGGCTGGTCGCGGCGTTCTCGTCGGACGTGCCGGTGTGGCGCGCGGCCGTCGGGCCGAGTAGTGGTGCGGTCGGTCCGGCCGTGCCGCTGAAGCCGGCCACGCTGCCCGGACTCCTCGCCGCCCAGGCCGCGCGGACCCCGGACGCGACCGCGCTCGTCGTGCCGGGCGAGGACGTCCGGCTGACGTTCGCCGAGTTCGACGCCGTCACGTCGGCACTGGCCCGCAGGCTCGTCGAAGCGGGTGTCCGCACCGGCGACGTGGTCGGCGTGCACCTGGCCAGGGGAGCGGCGTTGGTCGTCGCGCTGCACGCCGTGGTCAAGGCCGGTGCCGCCTACACGCCGCTCGACCCCGCGCACCCGGCCGGCCGCACCGAACAGGTCCTGGCGAGCACCGGCGCCGTCGTCGTCGTGACCGCCGCCGAGTTCCCGTCGGGGGCGAAGACCGTGGCGGTGGACCTCGGCGAGTTGCTCGCGGACGCGGGGGAGGCGCCGGAGACCGGGGTGCGGCCGGGCGACGCCGCGTACGTGATCCACACGTCCGGCTCGACCGGGGCGCCCAAGGGCGTGGTGATCTCGCACGCCGCGCTGCACAACCGGCTGGCGTGGATGGCCGCCGAGTACGGCATCGGGCCGGGCGACCGGGTGCTCCAGAAGACCCCGGCCGGGTTCGACGTGTCGGTGTGGGAGTTCTTCCTGCCCGCGCTGACCGGTGCCGCGCTGGTGGTCGCCGCTCCCGGCGCCCACGCGGACCCCGCCCACGTCCGGGACGTGCTGCGCGCGCACCGGATCACGACCGTCCACTTCGTACCGTCGATGCTGGCGGCCTTCCTGGCCGGTGCGCACGACGGGTATCCGTTCCTGCGCAGGGTGATCTGCAGCGGGGAGGCACTGCCCGGCGAGGTGCGGGACGCGTTCGTGGCCGCTTTTCCCGGCGTGGAGCTGCACAACCTCTACGGGCCGACGGAGGCGGCGATCGACGTCACCGCGTGGCCCGCGCACACCGGCACCGGCCGGGACGTCCCGATCGGCACGCCCATCTGGAACACCGCCGTGCACGTGCTGGACCAGGCGTTGCACCACACCCCGGCCGGTGCGCTCGGCGAGCTCTACCTGGCGGGCGCGGGCGTCGCGACCGGGTACCTGGGCAGGCCCGGCGTCACCTCGGAACGGTTCGTGGCCGACCCGTTCGGCCCGCCCGGCACCCGCATGTACCGCACCGGTGACCTCGCGCGCCGGCGCGCGGACGGCGTGATCGAGTACGCGGGCCGGGCCGACGACCAGGTGAAGATCCGCGGCATGAGGGTCGAGCCCGGTGAGGTCGCGGCCGTGTTGCGGGAACGGCCGGGCGTCACCGGCGCCGTCGTCGTCGCGCGGCCGCGGGCGGGCGACACCGAACTCGTCGGCTACGTCACGGGCACCGCGGACCCCGCCCGGCTGCGTGCCGCGCTCGCCGGGGTGCTGCCCGACCACCTGGTGCCGGCCGCCGTGCTGGTGGTCGACGAGTTCCCGTTGTCCGCCAACGGCAAGCTCGACCGCAAGCGGCTGCCCGAACCGGACCGCACGGCGGGAGCGGGTGACCCGGACACCCCGCACGAGGAGGTCGTCTGCCGGCTGTTCGCCGCCGAGCTCGGACTTCCCTCGGTCGGCCCGGACGACGACTTCTTCGCGCTGGGCGGGCATTCCGTCGCGGTGGCGCGACTGGTCGGCCGGGTGCAGTCGGCGCTCGGGCTGCCGGTGGGCATCGCCGACGTGTTCGCCGCCGCCTCGCCCCGCCGCCTGGTCCGCCACCTCGGCGGTACCCCGGCCGATCCGCTCGCGCCGGTGCTGCCGCTGCGTGCGGGAGGCGGGCTGCCGCCGTTGTTCTGCCTGCCACCCGCGGGTGGTCTCGGCTGGTGCTACACGCCGTTGCTGCGCGTCCTGGGACCGGACCGGCCGATCTACGCGGTGCAGGCCAGGAGCCTCACCGACGACGATCCGGGGCCCGCGACGTTGCGCGCGGTCGCGTCCGGCTACGTCGAGCGGATCCGCGAGATCCAGCCGCACGGCCCGTACCACCTCCTCGGCTGGTCGGTCGGCGGCATGGTCGCCCACGAGATGGCGGTGGAACTCCAGGAAGCCGGTGAGGAGGTCGCCTCGCTGGTGCTGCTGGACGCCTACCCGAGCGATCAGTGGCGGCACCTGCCCGCCCCCACCGAACGGGACGCGCTCGTCGCGTTGTCCCGCATCGCCGGGCAGCCCGACCCCGGCGAGGACCTCGACCGCGCCGCCGTGCTGGAGGCGTTGCGGCGCGGGGGAAGCGCGCTGGCCGCGTTGCCCGCGACGACGCTGGCCCGCATCACCGACGCCGTCCGGCACAGCAGCCACGTGGTCCGCGACTCCGTCCACCGGCGGTGGCGCGGCACGGCGGACCTCTTCGTGGCGGACCGGCCCAGGGCCGAGGACTGGCTCGACCCCGGCGGCTGGCAGTCCTACGTGGACGGTGAGGTCCGCGTGCACCGCCTGCCCTGCACCCATCCGGAGATGGTGAGCCCCGAGCACCTCTCCACCATCGCCCGAATCGCACTCTGAGCACCGGAGAAGCCCCGACATGTCACTCACGCAGGAACTCGTCCGTCCCGCCGCGCTGGTCGTCCCCGGACCGCACGACTCGATCGCACAGCGCCTGAGCGAAGTGGCCGCGGTGATCCCCGCGGACCTGGCCGCCGCGTCGGACGGCCAGCGCTACACCTACGCCGAGCTCGACCGCACCGCACGGGTGTGGGCGCGTTCCCTGGTGGCGCACAACGCCGACCTCGCCGAGGGCACGCCGGTCGCGCTCGACCTGGAGCCGTCCGCGAGCTGCCTCGTGGGGCTGATCGCCGTGATGCTCTCCGGCAGACCGGTCATCCCGCTCGACCCGATGCTCCCGCAGGCACGGGTGGAGCAGATCCTCGACGCGTCCGGCGCCCGCAGGCTCAGCGTCTCGGCGCTGGACCGGCTGCCGCGCGCGGAGACCGCCGTGCTGCCCGAGTGCGGGCCGGACGACCCCGCCGTGATCTTCTACACCTCGGGCTCCACCGGACGTCCTAAGGGCCTCGCGCACTCGCACGCCGCGTGGCTCAACGTCGCCTACCTGACCAGGGAGGCGATGCTGTTGCGCGAGGACGAACGGCACGCGCTCGTGGTCCCCGTCAGCTACGGCGTCGGCCTCGACGTGCTGTTCACCGCCCTGCTCAACGGCACGTCCGTGCACGTCCGCGACCCGCGCACGCAGGGCATCGACGGCATCGGCGGCTGGCTCGCCGAGCACGGCGTCACCGCGCTGCACGCCACGCCGTCGCTGCTCGTGTCCATCTTGGACACTCTCCGGCCGGACGAGGTGCTGAAGGGCGTCCGCACCGTGTCGACGTGCGGCGAGGCCATCCACTCGGCCGTCGTGCGCCGGCTCCGCGAGCACCTGGCGCCGGACGCCACGTACGTCAACTGGTGCGGCGCGTCCGAGGTCGGGCCGATCGCCCACTTCCGCCTCGACCCCGGCGCCGAGGTGCCGTCCGGGATCGTCCCGGTCGGGCACGCGGCGGCGAACAAGACGGTGGAGCTGCTGGACGGCGACGGGCGCCCGGTCGGGCCCGAGACCACCGGCGAGGTCGTGATCACGTCCCGCTACCTGTCGCTGGGCTACCACAACGACCCCGCCGCCACGGCGACCCGGTTCACCGCCAACGCCGACGGCACCACCAGCTACCGGGGCGGCGACCTCGGCCGCTGGGACGCCGAGGGCAGGCTGCACCTGCGCGGCCGGGCGGACGCGGCGCTCAAGATCGGCGGCTACCTCGTCGAACCGGCCGAGGTGGAGGCGGCGCTGCTGGATCTGCCCCAGGTCAAGGAGGCGGTCGTGCTCGCCACCACGCGGCCGGGCGAGGGAGTGCCGAAGCCGGAGCTCACGGCCTACGTCGTCCCGGTCGCCGCCGAACGCGCCCCGGCACCCGTCCTGCTGCGGCGCGCGTTGCGGGAACGGCTGCCGTCGTGGATGGTGCCGTCCGAAGTCGTGCTGCTGAGCGAACTCCCGCGCACCGAACGCGCCAAAGTGGACCGTCAGGCACTGCCGGAGCCGGGGCGGCGGCCGCCGTTCCGCGCGCCGTCCGGGCGCGCGGAGGAGATGATCGCGGAGATCTGGTGCCGGGTCCTCGGCGTGGCCGAGGTGTCCGCCGCCGACGACTTCTGGCTGCTCGGCGCGGACTCGCTGACCGTGGTGGAGATGTTCGCGGCGGTGCGGCGGGCCACGGGCGTGAAGCTCACCTCGGCCGACCTGGCGGACGCGCCGACGATCACCGACCTGGCCGTGCTGCTGGAGGGACGCAGGACCAGGCCGCTGCCGCCGACGTGCGTGCGGCTGCGTTCCGGTGACACGGCGCCCGCCGTGTTCGGGTTCGCGGGCGGTGGCGCGTCCGGGCTCTCGCTGCTGTCGCTGGCGCTCGGGTTGCCGGAAGGGCCTGCCGTGCACGCGTTCCACGCGAGCGGGTACGACGCCAGGGCGTTCTCGGACTGGAGCTTCGGCGCGATGGTGGCACGGCATCTGCGCACGATCCGGGAGCTCGCGCCGACCGGCCCGTACGTCCTCGTCGGACACTCGTTCGGCGGGCTGCTCGCGCTGGAGACCGCCCGGCGCCTGACCGACGCGGGCAAGGCCGTGCCGCTGGTGGCGCTGCTCGACACCAGGCTGCCCGGAGCGTTGCGGCAGCGGTTCTCCCGGGACGGTGGCGCACCGGCCGCGCCGCCGTCGTTCGGGCAGCGGATGGCGATGCACGCGCGGCTGCTCGGTGCCGGGCTCGTGGGCTACGAGCCGCCGGTGCGGGACGCGGTGTTCTGGGAGCAGAGCCTGCGGCTGGCCAACCGGCACCGGTTCGCGCCGTGGTCCGGCCGGACGCTGCTGTTCACCGCCGAGGACAACACGGACGACCCGGCGGGCTGGGCGTCGGTGCTGACCGGGTCGCACGAGGTGATCCCGGTGGCGGGCGGGCACTCCGCCATCCTGCGGCCGCCGTTCCACCGGGTGGTGGCCGAGCGGATCGCGGAGGAGCTCGACGGTCTGTGACCTGACCGACTGATGTGCGCGAAGGGGTGGACATCGCCCCTTCGCTATATAAGGTAAGCCTACCTTTCATCAGACAAAGTCGCGGGAATGGGGACTGCCGTGCTGGGACGTGTGGAAGACCTCGGGGCGAGACGGGGCACCAGGCCGCGGGAGCCCCGGATCAGCGTGATCGTTCCGGCGCGCAACGAGGCGCGCAACCTCGAACTGATCCTGCCCGCGCTGCCGTCGGTGCACGAGGTGATCGTGGTCGAGGGCTCGTCGCACGACGACACGATCCCGACCGTGCGGCGGATCCTCCCGTTCGCGCGGCTGATCCGGCAGACCCGGCGCGGCAAGGGCAACGCGCTCGTGTGCGGCTTCACCGAGGCGACCGGGGACATCGTGGTGATGTTCGACGCGGACGGCAGCGCGGACGCCGCCGAGATCCCGGCGTTCGTCGAGGCGCTCGTCGCGGGCGCGGACTTCGCCAAGGGCAGCAGGGTGTGCCAGGGCGGCGGCAGCGAGGACCTGACGTTCCTGCGGTCGTTCGGCAACCGGATGCTGACCCTCGTCACCAACGTGCTGTTCCGCACCCGCTACACCGATCTCTGCTACGGCTACAACGCTTTCTGGGTCGACGTGCTGCCCCGGCTGAACCTCCCCGACCCCGAGCCCGCCGGTGACGAGATGCGCTGGGGCGACGGGTTCGAGATCGAGACCGTGCTCAACACCCGCGTTGCCGCGGCCGGTCTGCGGGTCGCGGAGGTGCCGAGCGTGGAACGCCTGCGCGTGCACGGCGCCAGCAACCTGCACGCCGTGCGCGACGGGTTCCGGGTGCTGGGCACGATCCTGTCCGAGTGGCGCGGGCGGGCCAGGCTCGCCACGGTCGCCACCACGCGCCCGGTCTCGCGGACCCGTTCGCTCGACCTGGCCGGCTGAGCGCGTGTCGTCGGTGTCGGTCGTCATCCCCGTGTTCAACGGGGCCGGTGTGGTCGGGCAGTGCGTCGCTTCGGTTGCGGCGCAACGGCTCCGGCCCGCCGAGGTGATCGTCGTCGACGACGGCAGCACGGACGGGTCGGCCGCCGTGGCGCGCGATGCGTTGCGTGCCAGTGGGATTCCGTTCACGGTCGTCGAGCACGGCCGCAACCGAGGGGTCGCGGCGGCGCGCAACACCGGGCTCGCCGCCTGCACGAGCGAGTGGGTGTGGTTCGTGGACAGCGACGACGCCGCCGATCCCCGGTTGCTGGCGGCGCTGGTCGTGGCCGCCGGGGCCGCGCGGGCGGACGTCGCCGCGTGCCGGACCCGGCGGGTGGACGAGGCCGGCGCGGTGCTCGGCGTCGAGGAGGGGCCCTGGCCTGGTTCCTGGGTGCCGGGGCCGGTCGCCGCGCGGTGGTTGCTGTCGAACCGGATGCGCGCGTACGTCTGCACGAAGCTCTTCCGGCGGGAGTTGTTGCCGGAGCGGTGGTTTCCCGACCGCCCGGCGCACGAGGACTTCCGGCCGGTGCTCGGTGTGCTGCTCGCCGCCGAGCGCGTCGCGTTGGTGGACGAGCCGCTCTACGACTACACCGTGCGGCCCGGGTCGCTGTCGGAGTCGTTCGGGGAGAACGTCTTCGGGCTGCTGGAGGTCGCCGACGAGGTCGGCGCGGACCTGCGCGCCGCTGGTCTCGCCCGGTCGTGGGCCGATGACTACCTGACCTACCGCTATCTCAACGCCGTGCTGCCGCTGGCCAACACGGCGTTGCGGGCCGGTCCGTCGCCGTTGGGGGACCACGCGGTCCGGCTCGCGCGCGGCCGCACGGCCTGGGGTGACGTGGTGCGGCTGGGGTTGCGCGGGCGGTGGCGGCTGGCCGCGGCCGCCGGGGTGCTGAAGGCGGCCCCGCGCGCCTACTCCGCTGTGCTGGCCCGGCGATGACCGCGCTGCGCACCCGAGGTGCGATGGAGACCAGCGCGGCGCTGCTGATGGGCTCGTCGGTGCTGACCGGCCTGCTCGGGGTGGCCTACTGGATCATCGCCGAGCAGCTGTTCCCGACCGAGTCCGTCGGGCGGGCGTCCGCGGTGATCTCGACGGCGACGATGCTGAGTTCGTTGGCCTGCCTGTCTTTCGGTGGTAGCTACCAGCGTTTTCTGCCGGCGGCGGGGAGTCTCGCCGGGCGGTTGGTCGGGGGCGGGCTGGCGATCAGCGCGGTGACCGCGGTGGTCTTCGGGGCGGGGTTCGTCGCGCTCGGGATCGCCGGCGAACGGATGTTCCAGTCCACTGTGGAGCGCTGGGTGTTCCCGTTGGTGGTGCTCGTGTTCACCGCCTACGCGTTGCTCGACCCCGTGCTGACCGGACTGCGCCGGGCGGGCGCGGTGGCGGTCAAGAACGTGTCCGTGTCGGTGGTGAAGATCCTGCCGTTGCCGTTGCTGGCCTTCACGGCGAGCGGGTTCGCGCTGACCACGTCTTGGGCGGTGGTGTCGGCCGTGATCACGCTCGTGATCGTGGCCGGACCGTTGCGGCGCGGGCTCGCGGCGCACGCTTCGGTGGCGCCCGAGCTGCCTCCGGTGCGGCAGCTGTGGGAGTTCCAAGGCGCCTCGTTCGCGATGACGGTCGTGCTCACCGCGACGCCGTTGTGCCTGCCGCTGATCGTCCTGGCGCAGCTGGGACCGGAGAACTCGGCCTACTACAACCTGGTCGCCGCGCTGAGCACGGCTGCGGGGATGTTGCGGGCGAACGTGCTGGCGTCGTACGTGGTCGAGGCCTCGGTGCCGGGCGCCGACCGTCCGGCGCTGACCCGGCGGATGGTGCGGCTGATGGCGGGCGTGTGCGCGTTGACGGCCGTGGGTTTCGCGACGGCCGGGCCGGTGTTGCTGCACCTCGTCGGGCCCGGCTACGCGGAGGCCGCGGTGCCGCTGGTGCTGGTGCTCGCGGCGGAGGCGCTGGTGGCGGGCGTGGTCGCGGTGTACGCGGCGGTGGCGCAGGTCGTGCGGCGGTTGCGGCTGCTCGTGTCGGTGCAGGTGCTGATCGTCGCGGGCACGGTCGGGGGCGCGGCCGCGCTGGTGGGGGAGTGGGGGCTGACCGGGGTGGGCATCGCCGGGTTCGCCTCGAACGCCCTGGCCGTCGTGCTGCTCTTCGTGCCGCTGCGGGCGTTGCTGCGGGACGTGACCCGATGACGCCGCGGGTCAGCGTGCTGATGCCGGTGCACAACGGTGCCGCGCACATCGCGGCGGCCGTGCGCAGCGTGCTCGCGCAGACCTACCGCGACTTCGAGTTGGTCGTGGTCGACGACGGCAGCACCGATGAGTCCGTCGCCGTCGTGGAGCGGCTCGTCGACGCGCGGGTGCGGGTGGTGCGGCGGGAGAAGGCGGGCATCGTCGGCGCGTTGAACGCCGGACTGGACGAGGTGCGCGGCGAGTTCGTCGCCCGGTTCGACGCCGACGACCTGATGGCGCCCGAACGGCTCGCGCGGCAGGTCGCGTTCCTCGACGCACGGCCCGGTGTGGTCGCGTGCGGTACCGCGTACGCCGAGTTCGGGGCGGGGTCGGCCGTGGTGCGGATGCCCCGGTCCGCCGCCGCCTGTCGGGCGCGGCTCGCGTTCGGCACGTGCGTGGCGCACAGTGCGGCGACGATCCGCACTCGCGCACTGGAGAACGTGCGATACCGCCCGGAGTACGAGTTCGCCGAGGACTACCGGTTGTTCAGCGAGCTCAGTGAGATCGGTGACCTCGCGAACCTCCCGTACGTCGGTCTGCACTACCGGACCCACGCCGCGCAGATCAGTGCGGCGCGGGCGGCGACGCAGCGCGCGCTGACCGTCCGCATCGCCGCCGAGAACCTCGCCCGTGCGGGCGTTTCCACTGGTGAGGACGTGCTCGCCGGGGTGATCTGGCCGGGGGCGTTCGGGCGCTACCTGACCGTGCAGACGCCTCGTGCGCTGGCGCTGGGCGCACGCGCCGGCGGGGTCGCGGGAGCGGTCGACGCGCTGCGGTTCGCCAGGGAGCGACTCAACACGGCGCTGAGGTCAGGTTAGGCTTGCCTAAATCGGACATTGAAGGGTGATTCGGAGATGAGCGGTGTCGGGTTGGCGGTCGTGGTGTGCGTGCACACCGCGCGACGGCTGCCTCTGATCCGGCGCGTCCTCGCGGTGCTCGCCGAGCAGGCGCGGCCGGAGGACGAGGTCGTCGTGGTCGTGGACCACAACGAGGAGCTGCGCGCGGAGCTGGTCGCCGGGTACCCGGACGTGCGGATCGTGGCGAACACCGGTCGCCGCGGGCTGTCCGACGCGCGCAACACCGGCATCGCCGCGACCACCGCGCCGGTGCTCGTCTTCGTGGACGACGACGCGGTGCCGCGCGATGGCTGGATGTCGTCGTGGCGCTCGGTGTTCGCCGATGCCGCGCTCATGCTCGCCGGGGGAGCGGTCGAGGCGGACTGGGAACGGGCGCGGCCGCGCTGGTTCCCGGCGGAGTACGGCTGGGTCGTCGGCTGCGACTACACCGGCATCGCCGCGGACGGCGCGGTCATCCGCAACCCGATCGGCGCGAACATGGCCGTGCGGCGGGCGGCGTTGCACGAGGTCGGGCTGTTCAGCACCGAGCTCGGCCGGGTCGGCGGGCTGCCGGCCGGGTGCGAGGAGACCGAACTCGGCGTGCGCGTCGGCCGTGCGTTCGGCGCCTCGTCGGTGCGGCGGCACGTGGCTCCGGTCGTGGACCACCACGTGCCCGCGTCGCGCGGGTCGGTGCGGTACTTCGTGTCGCGCTGCCACCACGAGGGCCGGTCGAAGGCCGCGCTGAGCCGGATCGCGTCCGGCAACGTGCTCGGCACCGAACGCCGCTACGTCGTGCACACCCTCGGCGGCGGAGCGGTGCGGCACCTCGGCGCGTTGCTGCGAGGCGATTTCTTTGGTCCGGCGCGGGCGTTCATGCTCGTGGCGGGGTTCGTCGCGACCGTGCTCGGCTACGTGCTCGGGCGGCTGTCCGGCGGGCCGTCGCTGCCGCCGGTACCGGTGGTGGACCTGGAGCTCGCGGGGTCCGGGGACGGCCCGCTGCCGGTGCCGATCGGACCGGCGTCGGTGCTCGTGCGGGTGCGCGGTCTGCCCGTGGGCAGGGTGGAGGCGCGGCAGGCCGACGTCGGGAGGTGCGTGCTGGCCGCGTTGACCGGCGACCTCGCACCCGCGCTGGACCGCCACCTGCGGCGGGCGGGCGTGGAGGAGGCCGCCGACCCGGTGGCCGCGGCGCGCCGGCTGACCGTCGTGGCGCCCGCTCCCGTGGACGCCGAGCTGGTGAGCGTCGTCGTGTGCACGCTGGGCCGGCAGGCGATGCTGCGCGAGACCGTCGCCGCGATCCTCGCCCAGACGCACGGCCCCCTCGACCTGGTGATCGTCGACAACGACCCGGAGTCCGGCCGCACCGCCGCGCTGCTGTCCGATGTGGACGATCCGCGGGTGCGGCTGGTGACCGAGCCCGTGCGCGGCCTGTCCCGTGCCCGCAACACCGGCCTGGCCGCCGTGCGCGGTGCGCTGGTGGCGTTCACCGACGACGACGCCGTGCCCGACGTGCACTGGATCGCCGAACTGGTGGCGGGTTTCGCGCACTCGCCGGCGATCGGCTGCGTCACGGGCCTGGTGACCCCGGCCGACCTGTCGACCCGCTGGGCCCAGCTGTTCGAGGAGTACGGCGCCTTCGACAAGGGCTACCGGCCGCTGCAGTGGTCGCTGGGCCCGGTGCCCGCGATCGCCGAACCGGGCCCGCGCGGCCCGTTGTTCCCGTACGCGGGCGGCGACTACGGCTCCGGCAACAACATGGCGTTCCGCGTCCCGGTGCTGCGCGCGGCCGGCGGCTTCGACACGGCCCTGGGCGCCGGCCGCCCGACCCGCGGCGGCGAGGACCTGGACGCGTTCGCCGCGGTGCTCCTGGCGGGCCACGCCGTCCTCTACACGCCGGACGCGCTGGTGCGGCACCACCACCGCGACACCGGACCCGAACTGCGCCGCCAACTCTACGGCTACGGCACGGGAATGGCCGCGGTGGTGGCCAAGCGCCTGGTGTCGAGCCCGCAGGCGGCCCGCCGGATGCTCACGGCCGCACCGTCGGCCCTGGGCGTCCTGCTGCGCCCGGACTCGCGCAAGAACAAGAAGCGCTCGCGCCGCTTCCCCCTCGGCCTGATCGCCGTGGAGCTGCTGGGGTACGTGACCGGCCCGGTGCTGCTGGCCCGCAGCAGGCTCGCGGACCGGTCGCGGTGACCGCCCGGCTCTGGGCGTTGGGGCTGGCCGCGCTGGTCGCGGTGCTGGTCCCGGTGCTGGCGCTCGTCGAGGCGCACTCGCCGGTGCGGGTGATGGTGGCGGTGGTGTTCGTGGTGCTGGTGCCGGGTGTGCCGGTGGTGCTGGCGCTCGACCTGCCGGACGGGCGGGTGACGGCGGTGCTCGCGGTGTGCGTGTCGGTGTCGGCGTTGCTGCTCGGGGGAGCCGCGGGGGCGTTGCTCGGGCGGTGGGATCCGGTGGGCACGGTGATGGTGATCGCGGCGGTGGGGTTGCTGGCGACGCCGCTGGGGCTGCGGGCCGTGCTGCGTCGGCCGGTGCCCGCCAGAACCGGTGCCGGGGTGGCCTCAGAGGAACGGGCGGTGGAGCGGGAAGCCGAGACCGGGGAGAAAGGTTCGGGCGGTCGGGAAGTGACCGTCCGTGCCCTGCCTCGCGTCGCCGGCCTCGCCCTCGTCGCCGCCTCCCTCACCCTGTGGTGGGTCTCCACCCGGCAGCTCGACACGAGCGCGGCCGGTCTCGGCGGGGCCGCCCTCATCGCCCCCGTCACCTACTGGCTCGCGCTGGCGCTCCTGGCCGGCGTGCTCGCGTGGTCGTTGCTGCGCAAAGAACTCGACCACGTCGTCCTGGCCGCCGCCTGCACGGCGCTCGCCGTGTGCGCCTACCTGTTCACGTCGGTCGCCGACGGTGCGGGAGGGGTCGGCGCGGGCTGGGTGCACGTCGGGTTCACCGACCTCGTCACGCGCACCGGCACGTTCGCCACCGGCATCGACGCCCGCTTCTCCTGGCCGGGCTTCCTCGGTGGCCTCTCGATCCTCGTCACGGCGGCGGGCCTCGCGGACGCCGCGCCGCTGCTGCTGCTCGCCCCGGCCTTCTACGCCGTGCTGGCGATGCCCGCGTTGTGGTTGATCGCCAAGGTGATCAGCGGGAACGCCCGGACGGCGTGGCTCGCCGTGGTGTTGTGGCTGTGCTTCAACTGGTACCAGCAGGACTACCTGTCCGCGCAGGCGACCGGGTTCGTGCTCTACGCCGGGGTGCTCGCGGTGTTGCTGTGGGCGTTCGACGTCGCGGACGTGCCTGCGGTGCGCGGGCGCCGGGCGTTGCGGTGGGTGCGGGCCGCTCGCCGGATTCCCGGACGGCCGGGGGTCGGCGGCGGGGTGGTGGTCGCGCTGGAAGTGCTGCTGTTGCTGGTGATCGTCGCGTTGGTGCTGAGTCATCAGCTCACGCCGATCGCGCTCGGGGCGGCGCTGCTGTGGTTCACCGTGGCGGGGGCCACCCGGTGGCGGTCGTTGTGGCTGGTGACGGCGGCGCTGGTGGTCGGCTGGTTCTCGTACGGCGCGGTGGGGTTCTGGCGCGGGCACCTGGCCGGGTTGCTCGGGGATCTCGGCGGGGTCGGCGCGTCGGTCAGCAGTGGCGTGAGTGAACGGCTGGTCGGTGATCCCGTTTACCAGCAGCTGCAGTTCAGCCGGATCGGGTGGACCGGGCTGCTCGGGCTCGTTGCCGTCGCCGGGTGGTTTCTGGTGCGGCGCACCAAGGGCGCCGTGCTGTGGGCCGGGCTGGCGGCCGCGCCGTTCGCGTTGCTCGGGGTCCAGTCGTACGGCGGTGAGGTCGTGATCCGGTGTGCGCTGTACGCCGGGCCGGTGCTGGCGCCGTTGGCGGCCGTCGCGCTCGTCCGGGCCGGGAGCGCGGTCCGGAATGCCGTGGGGGAGAAGAGGTTCAGCGCACGGGTGACGGTCGCCGCGGCGACGGCGTTCGTGCTGTTCGTGGCGATGAGCGTGCTCACGCTCACGCGCGGGCTCAACACGTCGTTCGAACACGTGTCGGCGGCCGAGGTCGACGCCGCGCGCACCCTGCTGCGGCTCGCGCCGGACGGAGCCACCGTCGCGAGCGGTGGTGAGGTCGGGCCGTTGCCGCTCGGGCGGGTGGGGGAGGTGCGCACGGTGCCGTTGGTGCCGCGCGACTGCACCGGGCTTCCGCCCGACTGCCTGAGAACCGCGCTCGCCAACGGAGGTCCTGACTTCATCTACGTGACCCAGGGACAGGAGGCGCTCGGCCGGTTGCTGCGGATGGCGCCGCCCGGCTGGACCGGCGAACTGGTGGACGTCGCGCTGGACTCGGGCGACTACGAGACCGTGGTGCGGACCGAGAAGGCGACCGTGCTGCGCCGGATCGGCGGTGGTGCGCCGTGATGGAGAGCCTGCTCGCCTCGGGAGTCTTCGCCTGGCTGCTCGTGGCGGTCGTCGTGCTCGCGGTCGTCGCCGGGGTGCTGCGCGAGTCGTGGCTGGGCGCGGACGGCACCAACGACCCGGTCGTCTCGCTGCGGCTGGCGGAGAAACGGGGCCGGCGCTGGAGTCTGCGCACCGCGCGCACGATCGTGACGGTGCTGCTGGCCGTCTGCGTCACCACCCTGCTCGTCACCACCGCGATGCGCTTCGCCATGCTGTCCGACCAGCCTCCGCCGCCGGGGGTGACGCAGCAGTGAAACGCGCGATCGTCTTGCTGTGTCTCGCACTCGTCGCCTGCACGACTCCGGGCCCGCCCGCCGTCGACGGCTACGAGCTCGTGTTTGCCGACGACTTCGACCGCACCGAGCTCGGCGACAAGTTCACCGCGTACTCGGGACAACCCGGTGGCGACCCGTACAGCCGCTGGCACCCCGACCACGTCAAGGTCAGGGACGGCAAGCTCGTGCTGGAGGGCTACCGGCGCGACGGCGCCTGGACCACCGGCGGGGTCTCGAACTGGCCCGTCACCCAGACCTACGGCCGCTGGGAGGTCCGGTTCCGCGCCGACCCCAGCGACGAGATCACCTACCACTTCCTGCTGTGGCCCCAACGGGAGCAGTGGCCGCCCGAGATCGACTTCGCCGAGGACTTCGGAGGTGATCGCAAGGGCCTCGCCGCCTTCCTGCACTGGAAGGAGGACGGCGAGAACCGCAAGCAGCAGCGCGACCTCAAGGACGTCGACTTCACGCGGTGGCACACGGTCGGCGTCGAGTGGACGCCCGGCGAGGTGCGGTTCCTCCTCGACGGCGAGGAGTGGGATCGCATCACAGGGGACGTGGTCCCCGACGAGCCGATGTGGCTCGGCCTGCAGGCCCAGTCGGGCGGCTGCCAGCGCAAACGCGACTTCGGGTTCCCCGACTGCCCGATCGTCGGCGTGCCGGACCGGGCCGATGTGGAGATCGACCGGGTCGCGGTCTACCGCAAGCTGTTGAGTTAATGTCAGACAATGCTTAGGCGCGCCTAACCGGCCGCAGTGGCCGGATCGAGAAGCGGAGAGGGAACCCCCGCTGATGAAGACGAGAACCTGGACGCGTGGCGTGGTGCGGCGCACAGCCGCAGCCGCGGCGGCCGTCACGCTGGTAGCGGGCGGCCTGGCCGTCGTGACCGCCCAGTCCGCCGCCGCGGCCACGTACACCAGTCCGACCGACCCGACCGTCACCTACACCGTGCCCACCGAGGTCGAACTCGGTGCCGCGATCGAACTGTCCGGCACCGGCTGGAAGACCGCCAACGGCTCGGCGGGCTCGATCCTCGCGGTCAAGCTCGACGAGGGCGCGGTGTCGACCAAGCGCGACGTGACGCACCCCGTCACGGGTGCGGTGCAGGCCAACAAGACGATCTACGCGGTCGTCGCGGCGGCAGCGGACGGCACGTGGAGCGCGCGGCTGGACTTCCCCGACCTCACCAACTCCACCGCGGAGTGGGCCGTCGGCCAGAAGCACAGCGTTCGCTTCCTGACCGGCAGCATGACGGCGGGGGACGCGCCGCGTTCGCTCGGCGCCGAGTTCACGGTCACCGAGAAGAAGACGCCGACCGAACGCACGTTCACGGTCGACAAGGTCCGCGGTGGCATGGGCCAGTACCAGATCGCGTACTCCGCGAGGAACGACGTGTTCTGGGTGACCCAGGCCGGTCCGCCGCCCGTGCAGACCTCCCGGTTGCTCAAGGTCGACCCCGACACCCTCGCGGTGCTGGAGTCGTACCGGGTGCCGTGGGACGACGCGTCGTCCACTGTGGAGGCCGTGTACGGCCTGGACGTCGACGACGAGCGCAACACCGTCTGGGTCACCTCGACCAGGCTGAACCGCGTCGCCGTCTACGACCAGGCGACCGGTGCGCACGTCAAGACGTTCCAGGACGTCAACCACGGCCGTGAGGCTCTGGTCGACTCCGCCACCGACACCGTGTTCGTGAGTGCCGTGTACGGCAAGTACATCGCGCGCTTCAACGCGGTGACGCAGGAACGGGGCGAGAACATCGCGCTCACCGGTCAGCCGATGGCGATCGACCTGGACGCGAGCACCGGCACGCTCTACGCCGCGCTGCTCGACACCAACCAGGTCGCGGCGATCAGCACGACCACCAGTCAGGTCACCTACCACGCGCTTCCGGGTGCCCGCAGGGCTTCCGGCGTCGCGGTCGGTGGCGGTCGCGTGTACGTGGCGAACCAGGACTCGGCGGACGTGACGGTGCTCGACGCCGCCACGGGTGCCCACGTCACCAGCATTCCGACCGGGTCCGGCGCGCTCGGGGTGGACGTGGACGAGCGGAACAAGCTCGCCTACGTCACGAACTTCTTCGCCAACACGGTGAGCATCATCGACACGACCACGAACGCGGTCGTGCACACCGTGCAGGACGAACACCCCAACTTCGTGACCGTCCTCGACGGCAAGGGTTATGTGGTCGACCGGGGCACGTATGGCAGCCAGCCGCACGACTCCCTGCTCCGCATCACCCCGTCCGGCGGCGGGAACCCCGGACCCGGCCCTGGTCCTGGCCCCGGTCCCGGCCCGGATCCCGTGGGTGACGCGGGCATTCCCGTGACGGTCACCGTGCCGGAGCAGGACCCCGGTCAGCCGGTCGGCGCGCTGACGCTCACCGTCGACCCCGCCTCGTCCGTCGCGCTCACGCGTGGCGGTGCGGCGGGACGGCTGGAGTTCGTCGGGGCGCTGCCGTCGGTGCGGGTGGACGACAACCGCGGCGAGGTCGCCGGCGGCTGGGCGGTGTCCGCGCAGAGCAGCGGGTTCGCCTCCGACGGCGCCACGATCGACGCCGGGCACCTCGGCTGGACCCCGCGCGTGCTGACGCCGCGCGACGGTCTGCTGCCCGGTGTCGCCGTCGCCGGTCTGCTGGACGGCGGCGCGGGTCTCAAGTCGCCGTCGGCCCTGGCCACGGCGAGTGCGGCAGGACGAGCGGGAACCGCCCAGCTGGGCGCGGACCTGCGGTTGTCCGTGCCGTCGAACACGGGTGCGGGCACCTACCGCGCCACGGTGACCGTCTCGCTGTTCCCGGTCGACTGACCGTGCACGAGACGGCTTCTCCGTCCGGTGGCCGCGACTTCGGTCGTGGCCACCGGCCTCGTCGTGCACTGGCCGTGCTGCTCGCGGCGCTGTGGCTGTTCACCGCCGCGCCCGCGATCGCCCAGCCCGCACAGGTCACCTGGTCCGTCACGCCGTCCAAAGAGGACGGTTCGGCGGACGGCAGGGTGTCGTTCCGCTACGACCTCGCCGGTGGCCGTTCGGTCGACGACCACGTCACCGTCACCAACCTCGGCGCCGCGCCGGCGTCCTTCCGCCTGTACTCCAGCGACGGCGTCACCACCGACGAGGGCGTGTTCGACCTCCTCACCGGGGACCGCGCGCCCGCCGACTCCGGTGCGTGGATCGAGCTCGGCGTGTCCGAGCTGACGCTCGGCGCGGGGGAGAAGCGCACCGTGCCGTTCACCCTCACCGTGCCCGCCGGCGCCAAACCCGGTGACCACCCGGCGGGCATCGTCGCCGCGCTGGCCGCGTCCGGTGACCAGGTCGGCGTCGAACGCCGCATCGGCGCCCGCGTGCACCTGCGCGTGGACGGCGAGGTCACCGCACGGCTGGAGGTCGCCGAGCTCGACGCCGACTACGCGGGCGGCTGGGAACCGGGCGCGACCGGGCCGCTGACCGTCCGGTTCGACGTCGTCAACACCGGCAACGTCCGGCTCGGCGGGCGTGCCTCGGTGCGGGTCGCCGGGCCGTTCGGCACGAGCGAGCGGGTGGTGCAGGTCGGCGACCTCCCGGAGATCCTGCCCGGCTTCCGCTACCGCGCGATCACCCGCCTGGAGAACGTGCCCGCGCTCTTCGCACTGTCCACTTCGGCCTCGGTCGACCCCGTGGTCCTGGGCGCGGACGAGCTGCCAGCACGACCCGAGGGCGTCGGTGCCGACCTGCGCACGTGGGCGATGCCGTGGCTGTGGACCGTGATCGGCCTGGGTGCCGTGGCGGTGGCGACCGCCATCGCGCTCAACGCCGGACGGCACCGGCGCAGGCTCGCCGCCGCCGTCGCGGAAGCCCGCGCCGAGGGCGTCAAGGAAGGAGCGGGTCGTGCTTAGCAGGTTGCTCGCCGGACTGGCCGTCGTCGCGGTGCTCTCGGGGTGCGCCGCGCCGCAGCAGGGTCCGGCCGCGCCGACGCGGACCGTCGTCGACATCGAGGGCACCTCGGTGCAGGTGCCTGTCTCGCCGCAGCGGGTCGTCGTGCTGAGCGAACCGACCCTCGACGGTGCCCTCGCCCTCGGCGTGCGACCGGTCGGCGCCACGTCCGGGCGGGGCCAGGCGGGTCTGCCCGGGTACCTGGCGGACGTGAGCGGGGGCATCCCGGTGCTCGGCACCGTCGCCCAGCCGAACTTCGAGGCGATCGGCAAGGCCAGGCCGGACCTGATCCTGGTCGACGGCAGCTCGATCAACAACAACCCACCGGTGATCGAGCTGCTGCGCAAGATCGCGCCCACGGCGTACGTCGGGCACGCCGGCGGCGACTGGCGCACGACCTTCACCCACCTGTCCGACGCGCTGAACAAGGTGGAGGAGGGCAGGAAGGTGCTCGCGGACTACGACCGCGCGGTGGCCGACGCCTCCGCCGCCGTGGGCGACCGTTCCGGCGAGACGTTCTCGATCGTGCGCTGGCAGGGCTCGTCCGCCGCGCTGATCCTGAAGGAGCTGCCTCCCGGCGTGGCGCTGACGGACCTCGAGCTCCGCCGCCCGCCCGCGCAGGACCGCGTCGGCCGCGGGCACAGCGAACCCGTGTCGCTGGAGAACATCGAGGACGTCGACGCCGACTGGATGTTCTTCGGCACGCTCGGCGGCTCGTCGGTCGGCAACCCCGGCGCGGGCGGGACGTCCGATGTGGACGGTGCGAGGGCGGCGCTGGAGCAGGCGCGCGCGGTGCCGGGGTTCGCGGACCTCGTGGCCAACCGGAAGAACCAGGTCGTGCTGGTGGACGGCTCGCTGTGGACGTCCACGGGCGGGCCGCTGCTGATGAACCGGATCGTGAACGACGTGCGGAAGGCGCTGGGCGCATGAGAGTGATCGCAGGGGCCGCGCTGGCGGCCGTGGTGCTGGGGCTGGGGACGCCGGCGGTGGCGCAGCAGACCGGAACGGGCCTGCCGGGCACGGTGACGCCCGGAACGGTGGAGGGCGGGACGAAGACCGCGGTCGTGCCATCGAGCGGTGCGCCGGCACCTTCCTCCGCTCCGCTCTCCTCTCCCGCGGCGCCCCCTCCTGCCGCGCGAGCGGCTCAGCAGGCGTGTGGCGCGGCCACCGTCCAGGTCCCGCCGTCCGCGACCATCGGCGGCACCCTGCGGCTCACCGGGTCCGGCTGGTGCAACCCCACCGGCGGCGGCTCGGCCATCGCCGTGAAGATCGACGACGGTGCCGTCAGCCACCTCGCGGGCCAGGGCGTGCACGCGAACCTCACCATCTGGCAGATCGTGAACGCCGCCGCCGACGGTTCCCTCGACGCGACGATCACGTTGCCCACCAACGCGAATTCGGCCCCGGCGTTCGCGGCGGGCGCGCACAGGCTGCGCCTGCTCACCGGCACGCTCGCCCCCGGCGACACCCCGCGCTCCGTGGAGAGCGGCGAGTTCACCGTGACCGGCGGCGACACCCCGGCCCCGCCCGGACCGGGCAAGCCCGCCGGTGTGCCCGACCCGCTGGACACGACCGAGGACCTGACCGAGGCCGCGCGCGGCGGGGTCACGGCGACGCTGACCGTCGGCTCGCTGAAGGTCACGACCCCGGCGGCGGCCGCGGGGGACTGGGTCTTCCTGTACGTGCACGACCCGTCACCGCGCCCGGTCACGTGGCTCGCCGCCGACGCGGCCAAGTCCGTCACGACGTCCGTGGCCGGACTCGCGTTGCCGGTGGGAGCGCACAAGGTCGCCGTGCTCGACCGCACCGGCAAGCTGCTCGGCTGGGACGACGTGACCGTCGCGGCAGGCTCGACCGGCTCGACCGGACGTGAGCTCGCGGCGACCGGGGCGCCCACGCGGCTCGTGCTGGGCACCGCCGTGCTGCTGCTGGCGTTCGGCGGGGTGTTCTACGTCGCCGCGACCACGCGTCCTCGCCGGGAAGGTGGTTCCTGATGAGAGTCCTGCTGGCCCTGGCCGCCACGGTGCTGCTGGCGAGCCCCGCGCTCGCCGTGCCCCCGGACGGCGCCTCACCGGACACCCCCGGCACGACCGCGACCGTCTCGCCGCGCTCGGCCGCGCCGGGGCAGCGGATCACGTTCACGCTCGGCGGGTTCCCGGCGGGCGAGATCGTCAGCGTCAAGATCGACGACGGCAGGTACTGCGAGGCCTCGGCGGTGCACGGCGCCTGTGTCGTGCACAAGCAGAAGGTCACCGCCAACGGCACGGTGACGGGCGAGATCCCGTTGCCCGCCGACCTGCCCGCGGGGCAGCACTGGCTGCGTTTCCTCGCCTCCCAACCGATTCTGGACGGCCAGGGCAACCAGCAGGGCGTGCGCGGGTTCACCTCGCGCGGCCAGTCCGACTTCACGCTGGCCACGCCCCAGGCCCCCGTCGCGCCGCCGCCGACGCAGGCACCCGCCCCGACCACGGCCGCCCCGGCGCCGACGTCCGCCGCGCCACCGGCGACCACCACCACGCCGGCCGAGGCGGTGGCCACGACGGTGGAAAGCTCGGTGCCCCAACCGGTTCCGGTCGCGCAGCAGTCGTCACTGTCCGGCGTCATGGTGTGGGTGCTCGGCGGCGCGGGCGTGATCGCGGTGCTCGCGGTCGCGTTGGTGCTGCTCGCCCGCAGGCGCCCGCCGGAGCACGAGGGATGAGACCCGCCACCGCCACGCTCGCCCTGAGCGGCACCGGACTGCTCGTCGCCGGTGTCGCGGTGAGCCTCGCGGTGGGGTCGAACCCGGTGCCGCTCGGCGACGTGCTCGCGGCGCTGACCGACCCCGCCCATCCCGCCGCCGGAATCGTGGTGGAGCAACGGGTTCCGCGCACGGTCCTGGCGGTGCTGCTCGGTGCCGCGCTGGCCGCGGCGGGCGCGCTGATGCAGTCGCTCACCCGCAACCCGTTGGCGGATCCCGGAATCCTCGGCATCAACGCGGGTGCGGCGCTGGCCGTGGTGCTGGCCGTCTCGGTCACCGGCGTGACCGGGGTCTGGTTCTACCTGTGGTTCGCGTTCGCCGGAGCCGCGGCCGCCGCCGTGGTCGTGCACCTGCTGGGCGCGGCGGGAGGGTTCTCCACGCCCGGACGGCTCGCGCTCGCGGGCGTGGCGATCAGCGCGGCGGCGGGATCGCTGGTGCAGACGGTGATCCTCGCCGACCAGGCCGCGCTCGACGAGTTCCGCTTCTGGGCCACGGGATCCCTGGAGGGACGACGCTGGGAGATCATCGCCGCCACCGGGCCGTTCCTCGCGGCCGGACTGGTCGCCGGGCTGGTGTGCGCGCCCGCGTTGAACGCGCTGGCGCTCGGCGACGACGCGGCCGCCTCGCTCGGCGTGCGCGCGAGAGAGGTGCGGGCGGGCACGATGCTCGCGGTGACGTTGCTGTGCGGCGCGGCCACGGCGGCGGCGGGCCCGATCGGGTTCGTCGGGCTGGGCGTGCCGTTTCTCGTGCGCGCGCTCGTCGGGCCGGACCTGCGCAGGGTGCTCGGCTGGTCGCTGGTGGCCGGGCCGGCACTGATGCTGTTCGCCGACACCGCCGGACGGCTGGTCGGGGGAGGCCGGGCCGAGCTCGGGGTCGGCGTCGTGACGGCGTTGCTGGGGGCGCCGGTGTTCGTGGCGCTCGTGCGCCGGAGGACGGCGGTGGGCGTGTGAGGGCGCCAGTGGTCGTCCAGACCGGGCCCGTCGTCATCCGGGTCCGCGTGCGAGCCGTGCTGGGCGTGTCGGCCCTGGTCGTGGCCTGTGCTCTCGTCGCGGCGCTGGGCGTCGTGACCGGCGACTACCCGGACACCGTCGCCGGATCGTTCGCCGCGCTGCTCGGCAGTGCCGACGATCCGCTGGCCTCGGTGTTCGTGGTCGACGTGCGGCTGCCCCGGATCGTCGCGGCCGCCGCGGTCGGTGCGGCGCTCGGGATGTCCGGGGCCGTGTTCCAGGTGGTGTCCGGCAACCCGCTGGGCAGCCCGGACATCACCGGCTTCACGGCCGGCTCGGCCACGGGCGCGCTCGTCGCGATCATCGTGTTCGGCGGCTCGCCCACGACGGTCGCGTCCGGAGCGGTCGCGGGCGGGGTCGCCGTCGCGGTGCTGATCTACCTGCTGGCCCGGCGGGGCGGGGTGACCGGGCACCGGATCGTGCTGGTGGGCGTCGGCGTCGGCGCGGCACTGGCCGCCGTGAACTCGATGCTGCTGGTGCGCGCCTCGCTCGGGGCCGCGCAGACGGCGGCGCAGTGGCTCGCCGGATCGCTCAACGGCATGACGTGGGACCGGGTCTGGCCGACCCTGCTCGGGGTCGGCGCGCTGATCCCCGTCGCGTTCGCGTTGTCGCGGTCGCTGTCGTTGCTGTCGATGGGAGACGACATCGCGACGGGACTGGGCGGCAGGCCGGCCCGGACGCGGGTGGGTGCCATCGCGGTCGCCGTGGGACTGGTGTCGATCGCGTGCGCGGCGGCCGGGCCGGTGGCGTTCGTGGCCCTCGCGGCACCGCAGCTCGCGGCACGGCTGGTGCGCACGACCGGCGCCGGGCTGACCGGGGCCGCCGCGATGGGCGCGTTGCTGGTGCTGGCGGGGGACCGGATCGCGCAGGACCTGCTCAGCCCCGTGCAGCTGCCGGTCGGTGTCGTCACCGGGTCGGTCGGCGGCCTGTACCTGGCGTGGCTGCTCGCCCGGCAACGGAGGGTGCGGCGATGAGGTCAGTCCGGCAGGCGGAAGTCGCGGTCGACGTGGAACGCGGCCGCCTCGCGCGCACCCTGCACGTCGCCTTCGGTGATCGCCTCCAGCAGCCGCGCGTGGTCGGCGTCGCGCTCGCTCTTCGGGCCCGGCACCAGCTTTCCGCGCCACAGCACCGCGATCACGCTCTCGAACATCTCGGTCAGCAGCGGGTTGCCCGCCGCCCGGAAGACGTCGGCGTGGAACGAGCCGGGCGACTGCGGGTTGCCGGGGCTCGCGGGTGCGGGCCGCAGGTCGGGCCGGTCACCCGAGGCCGACTTGCGCAGCCGCGCCAGGTCCTCCTCGGAGCAGTTGGCCGCCGCGAGACCGCTCGCCTCGACCTCCAGCGCCCGGCGCAGGCCGACGACGTCCATCACCGGCTGCTGCTCCAGGTAGTCGCGCAGCACCACGTTGATCGCGTTGCGGGACCGCACGAACGTGCCCCGGCCCGGCGCGCTCTCCAGCATCCCGTTGTTGACCATCACCTTGGTGGCCTCGCGGATGGTGCTGCGGCCCACGCCGAGCGACTCCGAGAGCTCGACCTCGGTGGGAATGCGCGAGTTGAGCGGCCAGGTGCCGTCCTGGATCTGCGACTTGATCCACTCGGAGATCTCCTCCGACCGCGGTCTGCGTGGCATCTGCTCAGGCCCGTCCGAACACGCCGACAGCCGTCGGACCGATCATGAAAGTCTCTCTTCGCGCCATGGACCACGTCTCCTCGTCAGCGTATCAGCGCCCGGCTTTCGCGCGGTCCGAACCGGTCGAGCGCACCACCAGCCCGCGGGTCGCCGCGCTGGTGGCGGATCCGCGTTCGGCACCGGAGTTCTGGGAGGCCGCCGAACGCGACGGCACCCCGCTGGTCGAACCCGATCCGCTGGGCGACCCGAGAAGGCGCGCCGTCACGTTCCTGTGGCGCGACCACCTCGTCGACGGGTGGCCCGCCCGCTTCGTCCTCCTGCACGCCAACAAGTTCACCGACTACGACGAGCTGGCGTCGTGCGCGCTGGACCGCGTCCCGGGCACCGACGTCTGGTGCGCGACGTTCCGGCTGCCGTCGGACTGGCGCTGCGGCTACCGGTTCGGCCCGCTGCCCGCTCCGCCGCACCTCGGCGGACGGTCGCGCCGCGACGAGCTGATGCGCCACTCCGAGCCGGATCCGTTGGCGCGCAACGCGATGGTGGGACGGCAGAGCGGCACGGTCACGTCCGTCGCCGAGCTCGACGACGCGCCGGAGCAGCACTGGGTGGACGCCGACCCCGATCCGCGGCGCTGCCACGAACTCGCCGTACCGGGCTCGCATCCGGTGTGGTTGCACAGGTCCGCGCGCAAGGCGGCCGGGGTCCTGGTGCTGCTGGACGGCCACACGTGGGCGGCGGAGCACCCGATCCGGCCCGTGCTCGACGCCGCGGAGGCCTCGGCGGTGCTGCCGCCTCTCGACGTGCTCCTGGTCGGCACCTCGCCCGCAGGCAGGCTCGCCGACCTCGGGTGCAACCCGGCACTGCCGGACCACCTCGCCGACGTGGTGCTGCCGTCGGCGGCGATGCGGTACGGGCGTGACCGCACGATCGTTGCGGGACAGAGCTTCGGCGGACTGGCCGCCGTCCACACCGGACTGTCCAGGCCGGACGTCTTCGGCGCCGTGCTCGCCCAGTCCGGTTCGTTCTGGTTCCGCGCCGGCGAGTGGCTGCGCGACCTGCCGGGCGCCGAGCCCGTCCGGGTCGCGTTGCAGGTCGGCACCCAGGAGTGGGGGATGGGACCGGTCACGCGGGACACGCGGTCCGCACTGGCGGACCGCGGACACGAGGTGACGTTGCGGGAGTACTGCGCCGGCCACGACAAGGTCAGCTGGCGCGGGGGACTCGTGGACGGCCTGGCCGAACTGGCGTCCGCCTGGTGGGCGCCACGCCAAAGTGAGAAACCGAACGTCAGACCCCTGAACCGAATCCCTGTGGAGGAGCTGCCATGACCACGACCGCGCTCGACAGACCCGCCGTGTCCACCCGTCCCGCCGCCGTCCTGCTCGGCCTGGTCCGGATCGTGTTCGGCTGGGTGATGCTGTGGGCGGGGCTGGACAAGGTGTTCGGCCTGGGCTTCGCCACACCGGCGGAGCGTTCCGTGCTGTCCGGCGTCTCGCCGACGAAGGGCTACCTCGGCAACCTGGACGGTCCCGCCGCGGCCGTGATGGGACCGCTGGCCGGCAACGTGGTGGTCGACGTCCTGTTCGTCGGCGGCCTCGTGCTCGGCGGGCTGGCGCTGCTGCTCGGCGTCGCGACGCGGGTCGCGGGCATCGGTGCCGCGCTGATCTTCGCGCCGCTGTGGTTCACCTCGTTGCCGCTCGCCAACAACCCGGTCGTCGACCAGCACCTCGTCTACGTCCTGGTCGGGCTGCTGCTCGCGTTCACCCCGTCCGGCACCGCACTGGGGCTGGGCGCGGTGTGGGCGCGGCTCCCGTTCGTGCGCGACCACGCCTGGTTGCGCTGAGGGTTCTCATCGTGCGGGCGCGGGGTCCGGCAGGTCGCCGGACCCCGCGTCGCGCAGGCTCGCCTGGCGCAGGGCGGGGGAGCCGGCTGCCAGTCCGGCCGCGCTCACCGCGCACACCGCCCCGCCCGCGACCAGTGCCGCGACCGGCCCGACGGCGCGCGCGAGCAGACCCGCCTCGAAGTTGCCGAGCGCCGGTCCGATGTTGGTCTGGGCGAGCCACAGGCTGCTGACCCGCCCCTGCAGGTGGTCAGGGGTGTGGTGCTGCAACAGGGACCGGCGCAGGATCTCCGACGTCGTGTCGGCCGCGCCCAGCACGGCGAGGCACGCGAGCGCGGCCCACAGCACCCCGGCGCTCAGCCCGAAACCCATGACCGCGAGGCCGCCGGCGATCGTCGCGCCGACCAGGAACCGCCCGGTGCGCCGCACGCGTCCGGTCCACCCGCTCGCCACGGCCGCCACCAGCGCACCGGCGGCGGGCGCGGCGTAGAGCAGACCCGCCACCCCAGGGCTGCCGTTGAACGTGCGCTCGGCGAGTTCGGGGAAGAGCGCGAACGGCGTGGCGAACAGGGCGATGCACAGGTCGATCAGCAGCAGGCCGGTGATCACCCTGCTGCCCAGCGCGAACCGCAGTCCCTCGGTGATCGACCGCAACGGCCGCGACGGCGGAGGCCCGGTCCGCGGCAGCGGGCGGACCAGGGCGACGAGCGAGGTAGTGACGAGCGTGGCCGCGGCGGCGAGCAGGTAGTTGGCGGTGAAGCCGAACGCGGCGATGAGCACGCCTCCCAGCGACGGCCCGGCGATCGCGCCCAGTTCGGCGGTGATGGCCATCAACGCCCCGGCGGCCGCGAGCTGGTCCCGGCCGACCAGGGCCGGGGTCGCCGCCATCAACGCTGTGGCGCTCAGCCCGGCCAGCACGCTGTTCGCCGCCACGCAGACGTAGATCGCCCACAGCTGGGGGGAGTCGGCGACGGCGTTGAGGGCGAGCGCCAGGAACACCGGCACGGAACCGCCGCGCGCCCAGACGATCAGGCGCCGCCGGTCCACCCGGTCCGCCAGCGCGCCGCCCGCCAGCGTGCCCGCGAGCATCGGCACGACGATCGCCACGCTCACCAGCGACACCTGCAGCGACGACCCGGTCAGCCGGTACACCTGCACCGGGACCGCCACCGCCGTGAACCCGATCCCGAACAACGACACCAGCCGCGCCAGGAAGAGGTAGCGGAAGTCGCGGCTCTCCCGCAGCGGGCGGACGTCCAGGACCAGGTCCCCCAGGCGCATGTGGTCTCTCTCCGCAGTGAGGCCAGAGACCTCGCCAATTCCGTTATAGGTAGCCTACCCTTTGTCTGACATTTGCCGCACTGCTGATCGGAGCCGCCGGTGCTCGTCGCCGAGTCCTCTGCCGCCGTGGCGCCCGAGTGCGCCTACCGCGCCGGCGACTTCCTGCTGACCACGCCGGGCGGCGTGCTGGTCGCGGACGGGCCGGGAGCCGCGCTCGACCTTCCCGCCGCCCGCGCCGCGCTGGCCCGCCCGGACGCCGTGGTGGTCGGCGCGTTGCCGTTCCGGCCCGACGTGCCCGCACGGCTCATGGTCCCGTCCGCGGTGCACCGAAGACCGCCGCTCACGCTGTCGGCGGCTCCCGCCGGAGGCCGGTGGTCGGTGCGGCACGACGGGGCGGCCGCGTATGTCGAGGCCGTCCGCCGCGCGCTGACGAGCATCGCCGCCGGAGCCGTGGACAAGGTCGTGCTGGCCCGGTGCCTGGACCTGGTCGCGGACGACCCCGTGGACGTCGGCCGGCTGGTCGCCGCCCTGTCCGCGCGGGATCCGCACGGCTACACGTTCGCCACCGGCGCCGGGGGCCGCACACTCGTCGGCACCAGTCCCGAACTGCTGGTGAGCCGCCGGGGTGACCGGGTGACGTCGAACCCGCTGGCGGGATCGCGCCCCCGCGGCACCGACCCCGCGACGGACGGCCGCAACGCCACCCAGCTGCTGCGCTCGGCCAAGGACCGCCGCGAACACGCGATGGTGGTGACGGCCGTGGCGGACGCGCTGGCCCCGCTGTGCCGCGACCTCGTCGTGCCCGCCGACCCGGAGCTGCTGCCGACCCGGTCGATGTGGCACCTCTCGACCCGCGTCACGGGCACCGTGCGCGACCGTGACGCCACGGCGCTCGACCTCGCGGTGGCCCTGCACCCGACGCCGGCGGTGTGCGGCACTCCCGCCGCCGCGGCGCGGGCGTTGATCGGCGAGCTGGAACCGTTCGACCGCGGTTGCTACACCGGCGCGGTCGGCTGGACCGATCACCGCGGCGACGGGGAGTGGGTCGTGGCGATCCGGTGCGGCGAGGTGGACGGCACCGCGGTGCGCCTGTTCGCCGGCGCGGGAGTGGTGGCCGGGTCGGTGCCGGAGGCGGAACTGGCCGAGACCACCGCGAAGTTCGCGACCCTGCTGGGCGCGCTGGGACTGGAGGAGCGGCAGTGACCACGACGGACCGCCTGCGCGGGCAGGTCGCCGCGCTGCTGGAGATCCCGCCCGGCGACATCGGCGACGACGACAACCTGCTCGACCACGGCCTGGACTCCATGCGGCTGATGGCGCTCGCGGACGTGTTGCGCGGCCAAGGGAGTTCGGTGTCCTTCATGGAGCTGATGGAGGACCCGACCGTCGGGTCGTGGAGCCGGCTGCTCGCCGGCTCACCCGGCTAGCGGTGGGCGCGGGCCAGGAGCTCCAGCAGCGGCACCGTCCGCGTCCAGCCCAGGCAGGCGTCGGTCAGGCTCAGGTCGGGCCGCAGCGGCTCGTCCTGCCTGCCGTCGGCCAGGTAGGACTCGATCATCACCCCGGCGATGTCCGCGCCGTCCGCGATCTGCGCCGCGAGGTCCTCGACCACGGCGGGCTGCCGGTCGTGGTCCTTGCCGCTGTTGCCGTGCGACGCGTCGACCACGAGCCTCGCCGGCAGTCCCGCGTCGGTGAGCGCTCGCGTGGCCGCGGCGATCTCCGGCGCCCGGTAGTTGGGCGTCCGGCCGCCGCGCAGCACGAGGTGCGCGTCGGGATTTCCGGTGCTGCGCAACGTGGTCAGCCTGCCGTCGTGGCCGATCCCGGCGAACGCGTGCGGCAGTCGTGCCGCGCGCACGGCCGCGACGGCGGTGCCGAGGTCGCCGGACACGCAGTTCTTGAGCCCCACCGGCATCGGCAGCCACGACGTCAGGTGCCGGTGCGGCTGCGAGGCCACCGTGCGGGCGCCGATCGCGCCCCAGCTGACCAGGTCGGCCACGTGGTGCGCGAGCATCGGGTCGACGAACTCGTACGCCAGCGGCAGCCCGGTGGCCGCCGCGTCGGCGAGGAAGGCACGGCCCCGCCGCACTCCGGACGCGATGTCCCCCTTGCCGTCCAGCGACGGATCGGTGAGGAGCCCGGTCCAGCCCGCCACGGTGCGCGGCTTCTCCAGGTAGGCGCGCAGGACGATCACCAGGTCGTCCCGCAGCCGTTCGGCCTCCCGCGCCAGCCGGTGCGCGTACTCCAGCGCGGCATCGGTGTCGTGCACGGAACACGGCCCGACCACGACCAGCAGTCGAGGATCTCGTCCAGAGACCACGTCGGACACCACTTCGCGGTGCCGTGCCACAGCCTGCGGCGCGGGATGGGCGAGGGCCAGGTCGGCGGGGGAGGGGAGGACGTCCACGGGCATCGGTCAGCTCTCCCCGGCGAGGGCGGCCAGCGCCGTCCGCAGCGCGCGTTTGCTCGTCTTGCCGACGCCCGTCACGGGGAACTCGGGCACGACCTGGACGAGGTCGGGCACCTTGAACGCCGCGACACCGCGCTCCCGCACGAACCGCCTGAGCTCGGCCGCGGTGGGCGTCGCCCCGTCCGCCGGCACGACGTACGCGCAGGTGCGTTCGCCGAGGAACCGGTCCGGCACCGCGACCACCGCCACGTCGAGCACGGCGGGGTGCGCCATGAGGTGGTTTTCCACCTCCTCGGCGGCGATCTTCTCGCCGCCCCGGTTGATCTGCTCCTTGACCCGCCCGACGACCTCCAGGTGCCCGGTGGCCGTCCGCCGCACCAGGTCGCCGGTGCGGTAGAAGCCGTCGTCGGTGAACGCGACCCGGTTGTGCTCGCCGGCGCGGTAGTAGCCGCGGATCGTGTAGGGCCCGCGGGTCAGCAGCGCGCCGGTCTCGCCCGGTGGCACCACGTCGGCGGACGTGGCGGCAGGGTCGTCCGGGTCGACGATCCGGATCTCGTCGTCGGCCGAGATCGGCCTGCCCTGCGTGCTCAGCACGACCTCCTCGGGGTCGTCCAGCCGCGTGTAGCAGACGAGCCCCTCCGCCATGCCGAAGACCTGTTGCAGCCGGCACCCCAGCGCGGGCCCGATCCGTTCGGCGAGCTCCCTGCCGCACTTGGCCCCGCCGACCAGCAGAACCTCCAAAGTGGACAGATCGTGCCGGCCGCTCGCCTGGACCCAGGCCGCCGCGAGCGGTGGCACCACCCCGGTGATGGTGACCCCTTCCCGTTCGATCAACGGGAACACCGTCGCCGCGTCCGGTCGTGGCGCGAGGACGACCTTGGCGCCCGAGTGCAGCGCCCCGAGCACGCCGGGCGAGCTGAGCGGGAAGTTGTGCGCCACCGGCAACGCCGCGAGGTAGACGCTGTCCCCGCACAGCCCGCAGATGCGCGCACTCTCCCGCACGCTGTAGAGGTAGTCGTCGTGGGTGCGCGGAATCAGCTTCGGCAACCCGGTGCTCCCGCCCGACAGCTGGAGGAACGCCATCCCGGACGGGTCGGGATCCGGCAACGGGCGCGGGGCGGCCGCCTCCAGCGCCGCGAACCCGGGCTCCCCGACCGCGAACACCTGGCGCACACCGGGAATCGCACGGGCCATGGCCGCGTGGTCGTGCCGCTCGTGCTCGGCGACGGTGATGATCGCGACGGCCTCGCAGAGCTCGGCGAAGTACCGGAGCTCGCTCTCGCGGTGCGCGGGCAACGCGAACACCGGCACCACCCCGGCCCGCCACAGTCCGAACACGACGGACAGGAACTCCGGCACGTTGGGCAGCTGCACGACCACCCGGTCGCCGGCCTCGATCCCGCTGTCCAGCACCCCGGCGGCGATCCGGTGCGCCCGCTCGTCCAGCTCGGCGTACGTCCACCGCCGCTCCTCGCCGACGACCGCGATCCGGCTGCCGTAGGCGTGCGCGAGGGAGGTCAGCAACGCGCCGAACGTCTGCCCGCGCCAGTGTCCGGACGCGCGATACCGGGCGGCGAAGTCCGCGGGCCAGCCGTTCATGCCAGGTCTCCCCAGGAGTTGTCAGCCCTGCGCGAGGGATTTGTCTGACTTAAGTAAGGAGAGCCTTACTCCGGCTCGGCCGCAAGTCAACCGCCAGACGCCCGGATGTGAAGGTCGTCATGGTGTCCGGTGACGAGGTGCGCCCTCGGTGAGGGTCAGAACCCCTTCACCAGTGCGATGAGCTCCTCGGCGACCGCCGTCGGATCGGGCATGGCGGCGATCTCGTCCCGGGCCTTCCGCGCGGTGTCCCGGGTGGACTCGTCGCGGAGCAGCCGGCCCGCGGCCTCCGCGACGGCGTCGGCGCTCACCTCGTCGCCGGCGAGCTTCTCGCCGGTCCCGCTCGCGACCAGTGCGTCGGCGTTCACGAACTGGTCGGCGCCCTGCGGCAAGGCGAGCTGAGGCAGACCGGCGGCCAGCGCCCCGAGGACCGTGCCCGTACCACCGTGGTGCACGACCAGATCGGCCTGCCGCACCACCTTCGCCTGCGGCACGAATCCCGCGACCCGCACGTTCGGAGGTACCGCGCCCAGCACGGCGGGATCTCCGGGACCGACGGCCACCAGCACCTGCACCGGCAGGCGGGAGAGACCGTCGACGGCGTCGCGCAGCACCTCGGTCGCACGGAACGCCACCGTGCCGAGAGTCAGGTACACCAACGGTTTCGCCGGGTCGACCGCCGGCATCGGCACGTCCAGGTCGAACGACGTGGGCCGCAGGCGCAGCACGGTCGGCAGCGCCGCGACGACCGGATCGCGCACGACGTCCGGCCAGAGGTCGACCGCGGTGTCGCCCAGCATGAGGTCCGCGGGCGCGGGGCCGCCGTCCCACAGCCAGGCCATCTCCGGCGCGGCGAGCCGCTGGAGCTCCGGCGGCATCGACCGGCCGATGACGTGCGAGACGAACGGAATCCCGGCATCGCGAGCGGCTTTCGCGGCACCGGCGTCGCTCTGCTCGTAGACGACGAGGTCGGGCCTGATCCGAGGCAGCAACGAGCCGAGGTCCGCCACCGTCGCGCGCGGCACGAGGTCGGCGAACATCGTGATCAGCAGGCGTGCGACGTCCTCGTCACCGTGTCGTCGCCGCGCCTCCACCTCGGCCTCGGCGATCGAGATGCCGCACGGGTACGTCTCGAACCCCAGTTCCTCGGCCTTGCCCACGAAGGCCTGACCGGTCGCGAACACCACCTCGTGACCGGCGTGGCGCAGCGCGCGGGCGAGCGGCACGAGCGGGAAGAGGTGACCGTAGGCGGGGCGGCACGAGAAGAGAATGCGCATGGCGCCCAGCCTAAGGATCTTCACCTGAGAGCCGGCCCGTCCTGCCACGCCGACCACAGCCTGGCGTAGACGCCGCCGGCCGCGATCAGCTCGGAGTGCGTTCCGCTCTCGGTGATGCGGCCGTGTTCCAGGACCACGATCCGGTCGCACGCTGCGGCCTGGGAGAGCCGGTGGGCGATCACCAGCCCGGTCCGGCCGGCGAGAGCCGCGCCGGCCGCGCGATCGAGCACCCCCGACTGTGCCGAGTCGGCTTCGGCGGTCGCCTCGTCGAGGATCGCCAGCTGCGGGTCGGCGAGCAGCAGACGGGCGAGCGCGACCTGCTGCGCCTGGGCGTCGGTGAGCGGATGACCGCCCGTGCCGACCACCGTGCCGAGGCCGTCCGGCAGCAGGTCGAGCAGATCCGTCGCGCCGGTGGCCTGGAGCGCGGCGCACAACCGGTCGTCGGTGGCGTCGGGAGCGGCGAGGGTGAGGTTGTCGCGCAGGGGCCCGGCGAACACGTGGATCTCCTGCGTGATCAGCGCGGTGCGCTCCGGCCGGGTGACGGTTCCGGCGTCGGGCGGGTGGATGCCGGCGATCACGGCGGCCAGCGTGGTCTTGCCCGCCCCGGACGCGCCGACGACGGCGACGTGCTCGCCGGCGGGGACGTCGAGCGTGATGTCGTTCAGGACTCGGGGGCCGGTCCCGTAGCCGAACGCGACCTGGCGGAGCCGGACGGCGGTGTCCGGTGGTCCCGGCGGCTCGTCCGCCGCGGCGACGGAGGTGACGCCGATCATGCGGTTCAGCGACGCGAGCGCGGACTGGAGGGTGTCGACGACGAACATCAGCTGGTTCACCGGGTCGAGCAGCCGCAGCACCAGCAGCACGGCCGTGGTCGCGCCACCGACGGTCGACGCTCCGCGGCCGATCAGGAGGAAGCCGACCACGAGCACGGCGGTCAGGCTCAGCCACTCGCCGAGGTTCAGGCGGCCGTTGAGCATGCTCTGCACGGTGCGGGCCCGCAGCGCCTGCGCGGCGACGGCCCAGGAGGCGGTCAGCACGGCACGATGGCGTCGCTCGCCGAGCCCGAAGCCGAGCACGGTGGCGTGGCCGCGCTGGGACTCGACGATCCGCTGCGTGCGGGCGCTCATCATCGCCCGCTCCGCGCGGTACACCCCGGGTCCGGTGCACAGGTACCACCGCAGGGCGAGGGCGTAGACGGGCAGCACGACGGCGAACGCCGCCGCGTAGGGCCACTCCAGCGCCGCCAGCCCGCCCAGCGACACCACGATGGTGAACGCGGTGGTGGTCAGCACGCCGATCAGGGCCGGGGCCGCGTCGGCGACCGCGGTCACGTCGTCGCTGGACCGCGAGATCAGGTCCCCGGTGCCCGCTCGCTCCACGCGGTGCTGCGGCAGCGTCAGCGCGCGGGCGACGAGTCGCTCGCGCAGTCCGGCGAGAATCGTGTGGAAGGTCCGGGTCGCGAACACGATCGTCGCCGCGGTGCCGGCGGTGCCGAGGACCGCCGAGATCGCCAGGACGGCGGTGACGGTCAGCACCGTGCCGCGGTCGGCGGTGCCCTCCCGCACGCGGTCGACGAGCAGCCCGATCGCCACGGGCCCGATCAGGTCGGTGGCCGTGCTGACGATCCCGAGCGCCGCGACGGCCGCGAGCCGCCGCCGGTGGCCACGGCTGAGCCGCCACACCTCGCGGGCGGTCTCCCGGCCGCTCGCGACGGGCAGCGCGTCGCCGGTCACGTCGCGACCGTCCGTCCCGGTGCCGCGCCCAGGTCGACGACGCGGTCGCAGCCGCCGAGCAGTGCGGGGGACGAGGCGATCAGCAGCGTCGAGCGGCCCGCGCGGACGCCGGAGATCCGCGCGGCGACGGCCTGCTCGGTCACCGAGTCGACCGCGGTGGTCGGGTCGTGCAGGACCAGCACGGGCGCGTCGCTCGCCAGCGCCCTGGCGAGCGCGACCCGTTGCCGCTGCCCGCCGGAGAGCCGGTTGCCGTTCTCGCCGACCGGGCTGTCGAGGTCGGTGGCGAAGTCCGTGCACGCCGCCGCCCGCAGCGCCGCGTCCAGCAGTCGCGGCGAGCGGGCGGACAGGTTGTCGCGGAGGGAACCGGAGAACAACGTGACGTGATGGGGCGCGACGGTGACCTGGGAGCGGTACTCGGCCGCGGCCAGCTCCCGCGCCGGCCGTCCGTCGAGACGCACTTCGACGCCGTCGCCCGTCTCGCTCGCGAGGTAGGGGTTCGTCAGCGCCCCGGCGATCCGGGCGGCGGTCCGGTCGTCGGCCCGCACTCCGACGAACTCGCCGGGCTTCACCCGGACCGTGCCGCCGAGCACCGACACCTCCAGCACGGGCAACGGCGCCACCCGCGGCAGCGATGGTGAGTCAGGGGTGGCGCCCGCGTCGCGCAGCACGTCGAGAATGCGGCCGGACGAGGCGCGAGCGCCCGCGAGGTTCGGGATGGAGGCGCTCGCGATCCACCGCATCTGCGGCAGCAGCGCCTGGGTGAGGCCGACCGCGGCGATGAACCCGCCGACGCTCAGCCGCCCGTCCACCGCGAACCAGCCCGCGAGCCCCGTCACCGCGGCCACGAACACGCCGTTCACCGCGCCGGAGCCCACGAGGAACCTCCCGAGCAGGCCGGCGTTGCGCTGGGCGCCGGCGAGCGTGGCCTGGCTGTCCCGGCGGTAGCGCCGCGTCGCCTCGGCCTCGGCGCGCACGCCCTTGATCACCCGGTACCCGGCGACCAGGTCGGCGGCCCGCCCGACGGTGCCGGCGAGGAGGTCCTGGTAGGCGCGGGTGTCGTGGGAGAGCCGCGCGCTCAGGCGACCCATCGACCAGACCGCCACCGGGGCACCGAGCAGCACCACGACCCCGAGCGGCCAGTACGTCACCAGCAACGAGACCGCGATGAACCCGATCGCGGTGACCCGGGCGATCGGCAGGACCACGAGCAGCCCGGCGTTGGCCAGGCGGGCGACGTCGGTGGTCATCACCGAGACCACGCCACCGCCCGGCGCCCGCGCGGTCGCGCCGTCGGGGTGCAGCACGCGGGCCGACAACGCGGCCCGCAGCCGGTGCTGCAACAGCTGGATCGCGTAGGCGTTGAGGCGGTTGGTGAGCCTGGCCGCCGTCGTCAGCGCGACGTACAGAGCCGCCAGCACGGCGATCCACAGCACCAGCTGCCGGGCGTCGCCGGTCGCGAGCGCCCGGTCGATCGCGAGGCCCATCACCACCGGGACGGCCGACTCGCCGACCTGCCACGTGATCGCCAGCAGCATCGCCGGGACCGTGATCCGGGGGAGCGAGAAGATCACCCGCGCCACGAACCGGCCGGGACGCTCGTCCGGCCCGGCCTCGAACAGCGGGAGATCGGGAGGCTCGCCGCCGGCCTGGCCGAGCACCGGCAGCCACCGGGTCAGCGGCCCCCGGCCCAGTCCCGCGGGGTCGGCCCGGGTCACGATCGCGGCTCGACGGGGAAGCACCAGCGCAGGGCGTCGGCGAAGAGCCCCCGCCACCACGCGTAGTCGTGTCCGCCGGCGAACTCCCGGTAGACGGTGTCGTAGCCCTTCTGCCGGAGCACCTGGTCCAGCCAGCGGCTGTGGGTGTTCGAACTCTCCAGCTCCCCGGCGTCGTGGAAGACGCGGATCGGTACCGGCGCTGTGGCCAGCAGGTCGGCGACCAACGTCGGCACGGGCGTGCGACGCAGCAGTTCGCCCGCCCCGGTGCCCCACTTCAGGTCGGGGTGGTAGCCGCACGAAGGGGACTGGAGGACGGCGTTCCCGAACGTCGCCGGGTGGTGCAGCACCGTCCACCCGGCGCACAGGCCGCCGAAGCTCTCCCCGGCCAGCGCCACGTCGCCGGGGTCGTGCGAGAGCGGATACCGGTCGCGGAGCCAGGGCACCAGCTCGTCGGCCAGCATCCGCGAGAACGCCGGATCGCAGAGCAGCTCCCGGTAGCGCTGGTGCCCGAGCTGATCGACGAGCACCACCGCGCAGGGCCGGATCAGTCCCGCCTCGACGAGGGCGTCGCGCACGCTCGGCGCGCTGTGGTCCGGCGTGCCGTCCAGGTGGATCACGAACGGCAGTGCCCCGGAGATCTCCCCAGGGGGCAGCGAGACCCAGACGCGCCGCTCGTTGCCCAGGAGCTCGCTCGCGAACACCGCGGACTCCGTCGCCGGCGCCGGCCGTGCTTCCGCCTGATCGAGCCAGCGCAACGGGAGCGCGTCGGGCAGCACCGCCACCGAGGCCCCGGAGAACCTCTCGACCGCGCACCCGGCGAACCTCGGTGGCGGGTTGAACGGGTCCGGAACCCGCTCACCGCCACGGCCGAACACGTACGAGAAGCGCAGATCGGACCGCATCCGCAGGGTGAGCACCCGGAACGGGGTCCCCGGCACCGGAGCGAACTCGGCGTCGATCTCGTTGAAGCCGATGACGGGGCCGATGACGACCGAGAGGGTGACCGTCGTGTCGCCCGCGGGCTCGTCGACGAACGTCACCTCCACCTCGTCCGCCTGGACCCGTTCGACGAGCGGAGCACCCGTCTGCACGAGGTGCCGCCGGAACGTCTCAGGACTCCACTCCCTGGTCGACAGCTTCTCGACGAACGGATTGACCATTGAGCGCTCTCTTCACATGAGTGGTGTCAGCGGACTGCCGCCGGGTCCGTTCGCGGCCGAGCGGGACGACCTGCGGGGTGCCGGCCACCGGATCGGGCACGACCAGGCACGGCAGGCCGAACACCTCCTCGACCAGCTCGGCGGTGACGACCTGGTCGGGGGTGCCTTCGGCGACGACCTGGCCGTCCTTCATCGCGATCAGGTGGGTGCCGTAGCGGGCGGCGTGGTTGAGGTCGTGCAGGACGGCGACCAGGGTGTGGCCGGCCTCGTGCAGGTCGGTGAACAGCTCCATCAGCTCGATCTGGTGGGCGATGTCGAGGAAGGTGGTCGGTTCGTCGAGCAGCAGGACGTCGGTGTGCTGGGCCAGCGCCATCGCCACCCACACGCGTTGCCGCTGCCCGCCGGACAGCTCGTCCACCAGGCGGCCGGACAGGTCGGCGACCGCGGTCTGGTGCATCGCCCGCAGCACGGCCTGCTCGTCGGTCTCGGTCCACTGCCGCAGGAAGCCCTGGTGCGGGTAGCGGCCCCTGGCCACCAGGTCGGCCACGGTCATCCCGTCCGGAGCGGCCGACGCCTGCGGCAGCAGGCCGACCCGCCGCGCCACCTCCTTGCTCTTGAACGAGTTGATGTCCGCCCCGTCCAGCACGACCTGCCCGGCGCTGGGCCTGAGCAGCCGCGACAGCCCGCGCAGCAGGGTGGACTTGCCGCACGCGTTCGGGCCCACGATGACGGTGAACGAACGGTCCGGGACGGCCACCGACAGGTCCTGGCAGATGACGCGGTCGGCGTAGCCGATCGTCGCCGACTCCACGTGCAGGCGCGGCTGGCCGGGCGCCGCCACGAGACCGGTGGTGTGCGTGGTCATGGGCGTCTCCTGGCTTCGGTGAGCAGCAACCAGCCGAGGTAGCCGCCGCCGAGCACGACGGTGACGATCCCGACCGGCAGCGGGGTGGGCGCGACGTGCTGGGCGAGGTAGTCCGCGGCCAGGCACAGCAGTGCCCCGGCGAAGGCGGCGGGCCCGAAGGTGATCCCGGCGGTGCGGGCGAGCCTGCGCGCGATCTGCGGGGCGACCAGGGCGATGAACGCGATCGGCCCGGAGGCGGCGGTGACCGTCGCGGTCAGCGCGACCCCCGCCACGATCAGACCGAGGCGGACCGGCTGGACCCGCACCCCCTGGGAGGCGGCCGCGTCGTCGCCCAGGTCCAGCTGCCGCAGCGGCCGGCTCAGCGGCACGACCAGCACCAGGAGCACGGCGACGCAGGCACCGCCGACCAGGACCTGGTTCCAGGACACGCCGTTGAGAGAACCGGCGCCCCAGGCGGCCGCCGCCATGGCTACCAACAGGTCGGCCTTGAGGATCAGCCAGGTGTTCAGCGACCCCAGCATCGCCGAGATGCCGATGCCGACGATGATCAGCCGGAACCCCTGCACCCCGCGCCGGAAGGCCAGCACGTACACGGCGACAGCGGTGGCCATCCCGCCCGCCAGCGCCCCGCCGACCACCTGCCAGTAGGTGCCGTTGACGGCCAGGATCACGATCAGCGCACCGGTGTAGGAGCCCTGGGTGAACCCGATGATGCCGGGGTCGGCGAGCGGGTTGCGCAGCATCGACTGGAAGATCGCGCCGGACACGCCGAGCGCGGCACCGAACACCAGCGCCGCGGCCACCCTGGGCAGCCGCCAGTCGACCACGATGTCGTGGACGAGCCCGGTCTCGCCGCCGGTCAGCGCGGAGATCACCTGCCCGGGACCGAGCCGGTACGAGCCGGTCATCAGCGCGAGCACCGCCATGCCCGCGACCGTCAGCAGGAGCACCGCGCAGACGGCGACCGAACGCCACTCCAGCCGCACCGCGATCCTCCGGCGCCGCAGCACCAGCACCCGCCGCCCGAAGTCGACGGCCCCACTGCGCGCGCTCACAGTCCGCTCGCCTTCCTGCGCAGCACCAGGGCGATGAGCACGGGAGCACCGACGAACGCGGTGACGACGCCGACGGGGATCTCGCCGGGCCTCAACACGACTCGGCCGGCGACGTCGGAGGCCAGCAGCAGGATCGGGGCCAGCAGGACGCTGTGGGCGAAGATCCAGCGCTGGTGCGGGCCGACGATCCAGCGGGCCACGTGCGCCACCATGAGTCCGACGAAGCTGATGGGTCCGGCGATCGCGGTCGCCACGCCGGTGAGCAGGCTGAGCGCGAGGATCGCGAAGACGCGGGTGCGGTTCAGCCGGACGCCCTGGGCGACCGCCAGTTCGTCGCCGAGAGCCATGGCGTTGAGCGGACCCGACACGGCGAACGCCAGGACGAGCGCCACCGCGAGGACCGGCAGGACCGTCCACACCAGCTCGAGCGGCCGGCCGCCGAGCGACCCGGCGTTCCAGGACCGCATCGCGTCGAAGGCGACCGGGTCGGTCAGCTGGAGCGCCTCGCCGACGCCCCGGAGCACCGCGCCGACGGAGACCCCGGCGAGCACCATCACCACCGGCGAGGAGCCCAGCCGCGTCGACCCGAAGGCGAGCACCACGAGCGTGACGATCAACGACCCCGCGACGGCGAACCACAGGTAGCCGCCGATGTCGCGGACGCCGAGCACGCCCACGGCGATCGTCACCGCGAAGGACGCGCCCGCGTGCAGGCCGAGGACGTCCGGATCGGCCAGCGGGTTGCGGGTGAGCGCCTGGATCAACGCCCCCGCGACCCCGAGCGCCACTCCCACGACCAGGCCGACGACGGTGCGCGGCAGCCGGTAGTCGCGGATCGCGAACTGGTCGATGTCGGCGGAGGGGTGGAACAGGGCGTCCCACACCACCGACGGCGCGATCGCCGTCGACCCGATCATCAGGCTCGCCACCAGCAGGCCCAGCAGCACCACGAGCGCGGCGACCAGGCCGGTCAGGCGACGTCGCCGCAGCCCTGACACCGTCACGGTGCCAGGGCTGCGGGGCGGGGCGAGAGTGGTCACTTCTTGGCGGGCAGGGTCGCCAGCGCCCGGTCGAGCGAGTCGAGGTAGCGCAGGACGGGCTGGTAGGAGTTGTTGCCGGGGCAGAAGAGCCCGAGCGCGCGGCCCGAGCTCACGGCGGGCAGCGCCTTCCAGGTGTTGGTCTCGACCACGGGCGCGAAGGCCGGTTTCGGCTTGCCGTCGGCGTCGACGGGGTAGGTGATCACGTCGTACTTGGCCAGTTCCGCGATCTGCTCGAACGGCAGGGACGTCCAGCCCAGCGGGTCCTGGCCCTCGGCCGCCTTGGGGAACTTCATGCCGATGTCGTCCTGGGCGATCTCGACGCACCCGAAGTCCGCGACGGAGAACGTCCCGGGATCGGAGCTCTCCCAGCGGTCGACGTTGACGAACGACGTGCCGCCGACGATCTCGCGGTAGGTCTCCTGGATCTTGGCGACCTTCTTCTTGAACTCCTCCTGCTGCGCGCCGAGCGCGGCCGTGACGTTGCCGGCCTCCGCGATGCCGCCGGCGAGGGTCTTCCACTCGGTGTCGAGCCCCCAGTAGAGCGTCGGGGCGACCGACTTCAGCTGCTTCTCGATCTGCTGGAACTCGCTGTCGGGGAGCTGGGCGAGGATGAGGTCCGGCTTGAGGCCGGCGAGCTTCTCCATGTCGACCTGGTCACCGCTGGCGCCGAGGTTCGTGGCCGCCTGGAACTTGGCCTTCTGGTCGGCGGGGATGAGGCCGAGCTCGGAGGCGGTCACCTCGGTGACGCCCACCGGGCTGCCACCCATGTCGATGAACGGCAGCGTCGTGTTGCCGATCGTCACGACCCGCTTCGGCTCGGCGGGAACGTCGACGCTGCCGTTGCCCGCCTTGACGGTGCGCGTCTGCGCGGCCGGAGCGGGGGAGTCGGCGCCGCTGCCACCGCAGGCGGACAGGACGAGCGCGGCACTCAGCAGGGCGGTCAGGGCCGAGGCCCGTCGTCTGAAGGGTGTCATGGTCATGGAGGTGCTCTTTCTCTTCTTGCCGTGCGAGGGGGCCGTGCGGACGGTCAGTGGGTGCCGGCGGGTACGAGGGCGTGGATGGTGGTGCCCCAGCCGACGGTGTGCGTCGTCGCGCGGACGAGTCCGGCTCGGGCGATGACGGCGTCGAGTTCGCTCGCGGTGCGCAGACCGGAGCCGTGCACGGCGAGGGCGAGCAGGTCGGCTCTGCCGTCGGGGTGGTCCGGGTCGAGGGTCTCCTCGATCAGCAGCACCCGCCCGCCGGGAAGGAGGTTCTCCGCTGCCCGGCGCAGGGCGTGGGCGGCGTCGGCGGCGGCCAGGGCCTTGAAGGCGCGGATGACGAACACGGCGTCCGCCGGCGGGCCGGGCTCGAAGACGGACTGCTCCACCACCGTCACCCGCGCGCGCTGCGCCTCGTCGGGGATGGTGGCGGGCAGGTCGCGGCGCAGCCAGTCCGCCTGGGCGGGCAACGCGCAGATCGTCACGCGCAGACCGGGATGGGCGGCGACGAACTCGCGGGCCTGGGCACCGGCCCCGCCGGAGTGCAGCACCAGGTGCTCGACGCCGGTGAGGACGTCCGACGCGGCGACGGGCGCGGCCAGCGCGGGCTGGAACTTCGCGAGGCGCTCCAGGTAGCGATCCTCGTAGTCCTGCTCGGCGCGTGCCTCGGCGTAGGTCTGCCCGGTGACCGAGGCGTACGACGCCCGTCCGGTGCGGATCGACTCGGTCAGCCCGTGCACGCCGAGCATCTCGCGGCCGACGACCCCGGCCGGGTGCAGGGCGTCGACCAGGAAGTCGTTGGTGAGCACCTCGCCCACCGGGGCGAGTCCGTAGTGGCCCGGCGCGGTCTCGGTCAGCACGTCCAGGGAGCGCAGGTACCGCAGGAGCTTGCCGAGCGCCCGCTCGTCGGCGTCCGCCTTGATCGCCAGGTCCGCGACGGCGGTGACGCCACGCGAGATCAGGTCGGGGACGCCCAGCTCGACGGCGGTGCGGATCGCGGTCGGCGCCATCAGTTCGGTCAGCTCGTGGAGCCGTTCGAACGGGGTCTTCGTCCTCTCGGCGTCGGGTACCGCCGCGTCGCTCTCCAGGGCGACGACCTCGCCGCGCCGCCAGTACCCGGCGAAGTCGACGTCCTCCTTCGGCACGCCCCGGTCCTCGACCAGGTGGCGGCGCAGGTCCCGCACGGTCGTGTGCTCGCCGGCGAGCCAGGCGAACGGCCGCCCCTCCCACCAGCCGCCGGTGCGGACCGCGTCCACGAGAAGCGTGCCCGTGCCCGCCTCGGCGCCGTCGCGCACCAGCCAGGTCACCTCGACGTGCGGCAGCTCGCGCAGTTCGAGACGGTGCGAGTCCTCGGCGACCTCGACGAAGACCCGTGCCCGCGCGTCCTCGGGCAGCTCGTCCAGCAACCGGGCGATGGCGGGAACGGCGGTCTCGTCCCCGGCGGCCAGGAGCCAGTCGGCGTCGCCCGGCAGCGCACGGGACGAGCCCGGTCCGTAGAAGTGGACGCGATCGCCCGGCTGCGCGCGGTAGGCCCACGTCGTGCCCACACCGATGCCGTGCTTGACGAAGTCCACGTCCACCTCGCCGGCCTCGGCGTCCCAGCGGCGGACCGTGTAGGCCTTCGCCAGGGGTCGGGGGTTCCTCGGCAGGTGCACGCCCCTTTCCTGCTGCACCGGCAGCACCGGCTCGGCGTGGCCGGGGGAGCGGAACACCAGCCGGACGTCGTCGTCGAAACCGTGCGACTCGAAGGCGGGCTGCGCGAACCCGGTGGCCGAGGTGAACGCGCGGAGCTGCGCTCCGCCCAGCGTGACCCGCCGCATCCCCGGCGTCAGGTCCACCACCCGGAGCACCTCGACCTCGCGCAGGGTCACTGGGTGCACGGTGAGCCGGCGTGAGGTCTTCGGCATGGAGCAGCCTTCCTGGTCGTTCGGCGGAGGGTCGGCGTCGCGCCGGAGCAGCGCGCCCCGGTAGATTAGGTAATCCTTACCTTAAACAGTGTGCGCAGACTGCCGTATCGTTTATGGGCGTGGCGCTGTTCCCCGTCGACGTGAGCGAGGCCCCGCCGATTCCGGCGGCGCGATCGGACTCGACCGGGCACCCCCGCCGCCCGCTGCTCGTCTGGGTCCGGACGGGCACCGCGCACGTGCGGATCGACGGCGACCCGGTGTTCCACCTCACCGCCGGCCAGGGCACGTGGATCCCCGCGGACGGGTGGCACCACCGCGCGATCGACACCGAGCCGGGCACGGTCGCGTTCCCCCTGTGGCTCCAGCCAGGCGCCGACGGCCCGTCGGAGACGACCCGGTTCGAGGTCCCCGAAGGCTGGCGGGACTGGCTGATCCAGCACTTCAACCTGCAGGTCACCCCGTTGATCGGGCACGGCCTCCAGGACGCGATCACCGATCTGCTCGGACGCCACCGGGCTCACCCGCCCGCGCCGAGCGAGGATCCGGACCCGTTGGCGCCGTTCACCCCGCCCGAACTGCCCAGGGCCGCCGGTGCCAGAGCGGTCGCCGAGGAGCTGATCCGCGACCCCGCGATCGACCTGACCGTCGAGCAGTGGGCGACCAGGGCGCTCTCCAGCCCGCGGACCCTGCGCCGGGACTTCCTGGCCGGCACCGGCCTCACCTTCGAGCAGTGGCGACTGCACAACCGGCTGATCGCGGCCGTCGAGTTCCTGGCCGCGGGATTCGACGTGGACCAGGTGGCCGCACGGGTCGGCTTCGCGAGCCGCAACGGCTTCACCCGCGCGTTCAAACTGCGGTACGGACCGACGCCGCACGACTTCGGCAGGAGGCTCGCCGCCAGTTCCGCGCACGTCGACCTGACACCGCGTGCCACCCTCGCACGGCAGACCGAAGAGCTGATGGCCGTGGTGCGGGGTGACGCCTCCTCCGCCTCCGAGTTGCTCCCCGCCGCCCGCACCCCCGCGCACGCCAACGACATGCACGTCCTGAGCTGGATCTACCGCGGCAGCGGCTACCTCGACATCGGCGAAACCCGGCACGAACGCCGGCGCGGCGTGGCCACCTGGATCCCCGCGGGCCTGAAGCACGTCACCGGCCTCCGCGCGAACTCCATCTCCCTGCCCCTGGGCAGCGCCACCACGGCCGACCTCCAGCTGGCCGAGCCGCTCCAGGTCCAGTTCCCACCGGGCTGGGACGACTACCTGATGCACTGCTCCATCAGCGCCCGGTCCGGCCTGCATCCCGACGACTACGACCCCGCGCACATCCTCGACCTGTTCGCCGAACAGGTGGCCGCGCAACGAGCGTTGTCGGTACCGATGCCCACCGATCCGAGCGCGCGCGCCGCCGCGATGGACTACCTGCGCCACATAGACATCTCCCGCGAATCCGCCGGGTACGACGTCCCCGCCGAGGTCCACCGTGCGTTCCGCGACGAGACCGGCATGACCTTCGCCCGCTGGCGCTACGCCGCCCGCATGCGCGTCGCCCGCGACCTGCTCGCCGGAGGCGCCAGGCCCAGCGCCGTGGCCCGCCGCGTCGGCTACGCCCACCTGCCGGCCTTCAGCACGGCCTTCACCGGGCTCCACGGCCTCTCGCCCCGCGAGTTCCAGGAACGCGAGAGAGCGTCGCCTGCTGCTCGGACACATGACCCGAGCTGAACTGCGGTGATCCAACAGCCCGGCTCCAACAGCCGGCTCCAGCGGCCTGGGCGACGCGGCCTCGTGTGCGCAGTCTTCGGAAGAAGCCCACCCGCGCGCTTCCACTCGTCAGGTCTGGTTGACCGACTTTGCTGAGAGCGGAGATCGGGTCGTCGTAGACGCGGCTGCGGGCGAGTACCGTGGAGGCATCGAGGCCGACCCCTGGTGCGATGGTTCTTGGTCCGCTGGGAAACGCCAGTTCATTGCAGTGCGGCCGTTCGTCCGCTGTCGGGGTGGTCGTCGCCCGCCTCGTGTTCGAAATGGAAGGCCAACGCCGTCTGGCTGGTTTGACTAAGTCCGTGCCCCGCCGCACCTAATGCCACTGGGGAGGGTAGCGATCGTCGCCGATGGCCTCGACGAGGCCGCGTGAGTTGCGGGCGATCTCACTCTCGGCATCACTGCAGCGTTTCCTTGCAGATGTCTTCGCTGCCGTCATTATTGAAGGTCAGATTCTTGTTCGTGACATCGACGCCAAGGACTTCTCTTGATCGACAGGGTCCTTGCATCGTGGGAATCGCGACGGTGCGCTGAGCTGCGTGCGGTTGCGCCGCATGTGCTGAGTTGCTTGAATCTGACCAGTTGAACGCCTCATCGCAGACCACCAGTGCATATCTCGGCGGAGTCGTCCACAAGCAACGTCACATAGATCAACTTGCACGGATAAGGTTTCGGCGCGCAAGTGGCAGGCGGTATAGTATCGATGACTGTTTGAGTGGTTCAGCGGTCCAGTATGGATCCTATTGACTCGAATGAGCCTGAGTGTTCCGCAATCGCTACCGTTTGGCGTTCGATCGTAGGGAAATTGCTAATCGAGAGAACGCCGGGAGCGCGGGTGCAGTCATGCTCTGCTCCTAGATCGCCTCTCAACTCGGATGAGCACTGGACAGAAGGCGGGCCAGTAGAGCTGTCTGTTGCTCGATGCTCTGGTTCGCGGTGTCTCGAAGCCAGCCGATGTTGTTGGGCGGCTCGAACGGCCGCGTCAGCACCTGCTGTTCGTCACCGACGACCGTTGGTCGCGGTAGCAGCCCTTTGTCCAGGCAATACCAAAACTGAGGGAGCAGCGAGATGGCGAAGCCGAGATGCCGTGCTGTTACGGCGTCGGCAGCTGCAGTGTTCTTGCTGATGACGATGGCGCCGAGATCGACGGGCGAACCGTCGAGCGGGCCTGTTCCCTCCATAGCTACAACTCCGTCCAGCACGGTGAGTTGCGGCTTCACCACAGACTGGAGGTCGGCGATCACCCTGGCTACACCGGCGTAGTGCAGGCGAGTCTTCGGAAACCCGTACACGGAACCAGGAACGCATCCGAACAGGTTCTTCATACCCAAAGTCACGCCTGCCCGGTGATGAGTCTTGATCTTCGCCAGCGAGATCACGAAATCCGCATCAGTGATCGTGCGGGGCAACACGAATTCTCGGAACGCCATCGGTTGTGGTGTCTCGACCACGCGTAGGTCATCAGTGTTCAGATCGACAAATGGAATGCGCAATTCGTCCAGTACGGCTTGGACTCCTGCAAGGTTCAGCAAGTGTGCGGTGTCGCGCTCATGACCGGACCCGTCAGCAATGCAGATCGACGCGCCGCTCGGGGCGGTCTCCCGGAGCAAAAGCACCAGCTCTCGCATCAGAAGAGGGTGGGCCGTCACGTGCTCTTCCGGCCTGCTTGCCTCGATCAGGCCCACCTTAACAACGATCTTTCGGGCATTCGCGAGGTTGTCACCTACACCGAGTAGGTCGAAACCACGTTTCAACGCCTCACGTAATGTCGTGGGGTTGTAACCGGCGCAAGCCGTCATCGAGACCGCAGCTCTCTGGCCATCGATGTTCCAGTCCAGCAGTGGACGCAGATCATCGATTGATCCCGGATAGTCGATCCCCACCGTGCGCGCGGCCAATTCTTGCTCGCTCAGGGCAAGCACCTCGTCAAAGTTCCGAAACTCTCTTCTCATTTGTGACCAGCTCCAGTTCCCGTAGCGCGTAGAGCATCATCGCCGAATGCAGGACACTGCCCGACCAGCTACCGTCACTCGATACCGAGCTTCTGGCCGCCTCGGCGAGCTGAAGGGCGGATCGCCAAGCTCCGGCGCGGGCGAGTGCCCACAGGGTTGTTGCCTGGGTGTACGCAGTGTTCACCAAGCCCCCTGACAGCCAGCGCTCGATGAGCGCTAACGGTCTAGCCAGCGTCGGGCTCAGCTGATCATTTTCTGCAGCCGTGGCGATCGCGATGACGCCGAGAGGCGTTACGCTCTGTTGGCTGTGCTGCGGAATACCCATCTTGGTCGGCACATGGCTGCACCATCCTCCGTCCCGACATGCGAGATCCTGCACGTAGCCAACTCGCCGGGCGCGGTCGTTCAAGCGTTGTGCGGCTGCCAGGGCGACAACTCCGTACGCGGCTGTTTCGACGAACCCGGTAGTGCCGGCACACCATCCCCAACCTCCACTTGGCAACTCGTTGTCGAGAATCCAGTCAGCGCCACGAGCCACAGCACGAGATCCAGCTGGCGCAGCGCTCAGAGCAAGTATGGCGCGAGCGGTCATCATGTCGCTTTGCATGCCGGGCACGTTCGCCCAGCCGCCGTCCTCATTCTGCGTCGCACTGAGGAAGTCGCGACCGCGTTCCAATGAGCTCTCAAGGACACGGTCACCACGCTGCAGTGCTGCCAAAGCCCACGCCGTTGGTTCCGTGAAGCTGGTCCGGTTGATGACCGAATATCCCCAGCCGCCATCCTCGTTCTGCTGCTCCAGCAGAAAGCGCGTTGCCGCCGTCACGGCAATTTCCGATTTGAGGATGTCGGAGAGGAGTCAGGATTATCGACTTTCGAGGTGGTCGATTCTTTCGCATTGGTAGGACCAGGCCTATCTTCTTCTGTGCTCTCTCCTTTGAGGCGCCAGACGAAAGCTACTCCTCCCTTCGGGAATACCCATTCGTCGAGCTCCACCACAACGGTGTGAGGGCGTTCGCGTGGCAACTGGTAGACGACTGGTGACTTGGCTGAAACGAAGAAGTCGTAAGTCAGCACGTTTTCGATATCAGTCCTCGCGTAGTTGAAGATGACCGTGACCCCACGGGTCGGGCGGACCGCGGTGTAGAAGAAAACGTGGTCCAGTCGAGCGAGTTTGGTCATGATTGCGTAGTGAATTGTGACCTCTGTGCCGATCTTGGACTCCAATGAAGGATCTTCGCACACGATCTCGTATGCGCCGTCCTCGGTCACCCGAGGAACCTTGGCGAGCTCGACGTTGTCGATGGCGAAGCGATATAGGTCCAGTGCCCGATTGCTGTCCTTTGGTAGACCAGGAGTTTCCTCAAGTCGCCACGTAAATATGTAGTCGTTGTGGTTGACCCGCAGATTAAACTGGTCGTGATCGAGTGCCCTGGCAAAGATGAAGCGCGACGACTTCAGCTTCGTCTTGTACCTCAACGTCACGACCGCGTCATAGAACTTCTCCTGGACGTTGACTGGCTCGCTCTCGTCGACATTGCTCAGCATCACCTCGACGCGAAGGCCGATGTAGCGCTCGGTGTAACTGAATGTCTTCTGTAGTAGACCTTCGTAGATCGAGCCACCCATCTCCTCGTCTCCGAGCTTCGCATTCAGTGCACCTTGGATTATCTCCTCGATCTTCGTGCCGCCGAAGAAGACAGAATTCTGCACCTTCTTGTCCAGCAGTAGCGCCCGTGGTATCTCGCGCATCACGGTGTTCACAACCGCCTTCTGGTGCTGTTGAAGGCTTGTCTTGTACATGAGCCGGAGGTTGTCTGCGGCCTCGCGGCGCACCAGCCACTCGTAAGCGAACCCGACAACCGCGGCACTCAACGACGCGTCTGCGACCAGTTTTACCAGGCCGCTGCTGAAGGAGAACCACGCGCCTGACTGTCTGCTCAGAAGGAAGCTGACGGCGAAGGCAATAGCCGCAAGGATGATTAGGATGCTCAGCAGAAATCCCAGCTTGGCGTTGGACAAGCTGACGAGGAGCTTGCGCTGTCCCTGTTCGAGAGATGCCGGGTTCGACTCGTCCACCTTCCCATCGCCTCAGATCTCGTAACGCAGTGAATGGCCGGGCAGCAATAGATTAATGTCAGAATAGGCGACGCGATCGCCGTCCAGCATCACCGTCACTGTGTCCTGCTCCAGCTCGGACAGGGAAGAAGAGACTTTGTGGGGCGAAACGTTGGCAAGTGCGGCTATCTCGGCGACGGTCCTTCCTGCTGCGGCATGAGTAGCGATGTATCGCGAAAGAGGACTCACTACCAGATCTTCCATCACAGTCGTCGTGAATTTCTGCAAGACTTTCGTGTACCAGTCAATCCAGTTTCCGGATGGGAGGTCCACATCGAAGTTTCCTAGGAGATAAGAACGCTCAACGGCCTTGATTGTGTCGCGACCGCCTCTGATAGCCGCCATGATTCCGTCGAGGCCGTGATTTTGATAGACTGTCGCCGCCATTCGGGAGTACTGGGCATAGAGTTTGTTGCCGCGAGACGCACGACGATCATGCCAATGATAGTCGGCGTACAAACCTGCGAGCTCCGCGCCGAGCACCTGGGCGCCGACGAAGAGCTCGCCGAAGATGACGGCGATTCCCTCCTCCAGGCCTCTGCCCAAAAGATTGGGATTCACCTCGCCGATAATCTGGTGAGTCATCTCATGTGCAAGCAGGAAGTCGGAGCGAATTGGAATTAGGTGGGATCTCTTGAAATAGTTTCCGGGGGTTATCCCATAATCCTTCTCGTCGGCCTTGTCGGGAGAAGTAGCCGTCCAGTCCATCTTGTCATACGGCTTCGGGAATGTGTCGACAATGAACAGTCGTGGGCGCCCGAACTGCATACCCAGGTCTCGTAGAACTACCTCGTATCGGTCCAGGTTTGCCTTCATGCTCTGGTTTGGGTCATTGATCGAGTGTGCGCGCAATGCGCCTTGGATACGGCGGAGGTCTGCGGCGACAAGCAGGTTGAGGGCGCCTTCATCGTCCACCTCGCCTGCGCTCTTCTCGAGCTCGCAAACAAGTGAATCGATGCGTTCGACGACCGGATCACAATCAAAAGGAAGGTCAGAGAACCGAGGCCTCACGAAGTCTTCGAAACCTTTGATGCTCGCAAAGCCGCAAGGCGTGCAGTACACGCCTCCCATCAGATAATGGAATCCGTCCACCATGTCTCCAGATCGGCCCAAGCAGGGCGGGAGTTTAGAACATAACGAGCAGGGACCTGCATCGGACTGCAGGTCCCACGTAAAATCATCGATTCCGCTCAGCTTCCTCCATTTCCGTCACCCCACATTGAAATCACCTCCGTTCACTCTGTCCGCTTAGCTCTGAATAGCGGACCAGCCAGAAGGAGACGCAGTCGTTGATCCTCTCGCGCAGGTTGAGGGTGAATTTCCGTGTCGCTACCGCGTCTCCCGATTCCGCAGATTCGGCGAACCTCACGATCTCCCGGAACTCCTGCAACAGGGATGAGTTCACTTCGCGGCCCGTCTGCGCTACTGCCGTTCTCTCGTCGTTAGCTGGTTCGCGGGCGACCGCGTTGTCTGCTCGGTACTCGGCGCGCAGTTGCTCCACATTCAGCCGGTAAAAAGGCTTCAGTTCAGCCAGTGCTGTGCGATAGACGAAGTCGATCTTCTGGTCCGTGAAGCAGTAGTCTAGTGAGAGGCCATCGCGCAGCAATATTCCCTCGCTGTCGAGCTGTTCCTCCAGACGGGTGCCTCGATATACGAGAACTCGATTCGTGACGGACTTGTACGATCCAATTTCGAACCTTGCCAAGAACTCGATGTTCTCCATCAGCTCGGCGCATGTGACAAAAGGATCAAACATGATGAAGCCGACGGAGAGGCTTATTTTCAGCTCGCGTACAATTTCAATTGCCGCTTCATTTTGTGTGACTGTCGTGCGCTTGTCGAACATGTCTAGCACTCGCTGAACGCCGGACTCTACGCCGATGAAGACATGTCGCAAGCCACCGTCTCTCAGTCGCGCGAACAGTGTCGAGCTGACGTCGTCTGCTCGGCACTCGAATGCCCAGGTCATTTGCATGTCGCGAAGGCGCATTTCGTCGGCGAGTTCAACCGCTCTCTTCTTGCCGTTGCGGCCCACGAGGAACTCGTCGTCTAGGAACGAGATGGTGCGCGCGCCCCATGCTGATCGCAGGTGGTTCAGCTCTTCAAGCACGTTTGCGACAGATCGCGCACGCCAAGCCAGCCCGGATGGCGTCTTGTAAAAAGCTGGAATGGAACAGAAGGTGCACGTGAACGGACAGCCGCGAGTAGTGATGACGAAGAAATGTGGATCGCCCAGGTGTCGTGACGTCTCGTCACGTACCGGAAAGGGAATGCTGTCCAGGTCTGCGATGAGGGGGCGCGGAGGGTTCGCGGCCACCTGCTCGCCTGATCGGAAAGAAAGGCCCTTGATGGCTGTCCACGCCACGTTGCGATCCAAGCAGGACACGAGCTCGACCAGGGTTTCTTCTCCTTCGAACCGAACAACAGAGTCAAGCCCAGTTGACTGCTGAAGGATACCGACATCGTTGAATGTCGGTACATGGCCCCCCATGGTTATGTGCGCGGAGCAGCCTGACCTTCTCAACGCCGCGATGAGTGAGGTCGTCCGCGGGAGCGCGCTGTCAAACATCACCGAGAATCCGATGACGTCGTAGTGGCCGGCCATCAAGTCGGACACCAGGGCATGGTCGTCAATGCCGAGCAGGGCCGGTTCGAACACGTCGTTCGGTACCCCGGCCCGGTTCAGCGAAGCGGACAAATACTTGACACCGAGGTTCTCGCCGATGCGAAACGTCGCCGTGTCGTACGGTGCGGCGACCAGCGCAACCTTCATTCGACCTCCCCAGAACGATCGGGGTACCCCTGATGGTCACTGTGGGGTCCGCGTCAGGTGGGAGAAATAATTTTGATCGTAGCAATGTGATCACAAGCCGAGCAAGCCCGGAATGGACTCATTCACCTGGGTGACTCGTTGCTCTCGGTCGCACGACGGGGGTAGATTGATCATCCAATCGAGGAGGTTTTCCATGACAGAGGGAATTTCCGGTGAGCTCACGGCCCGATTGAGTGAAATCTTCTCCGGTGTAAGTCGGCTTGGTGTGGCATTTTCCGGAGGGGTGGATTCATCTCTTCTCGTCGCACTCGCCGTACATACCCTCGGACGAGGGAATGTCTTAGCCGTTCTGGGGGTATCGCCGAGCCTCGCTGCGTCCGAGCGACACGCAGCTCACGGCACAGCACGCCAGATCGGTGTCGAGCTGGTGGAAGTGGAGACCCGAGAAGGTGACAGTCCTGCTTACCGAGCGAATGGCCCAGACCGGTGCTTTCACTGCAAGGACGAACTGTTCGCAGTGATTGAGAGGACGGTGGCCGTCGCCTACGGTCTCGATGCGGTCGCGTACGGGGAGAACCTGGACGATGCAGCTCGACATGACCGGCCCGGCAGCCTGGCCGCGTCGCGCCACAAGGTGCTACGTCCGTTGGTGGATCTCGGCCTTCGCAAGGGAGACGTTCGCCGGCTCGCGCGCAGTCTGGGACTCACCGCCGCAGACAAGCCCGCCTCTCCATGCCTTGCCTCCCGTATTCCGCACTTCGACGAGGTGAACGCTCTGAAGCTCGGTCAAGTCGAGCGCGCTGAGGCAGCACTGCGTTCGTTGGGTTTCAAGGATTCTCGAGTGCGTCATCACGGCGATGTCGCCCGGATAGAGCTCAACCTGAACGACCTGGTGCGTGTCGTCAGCGAGCCGCTTCGCGGACAGGTCAACGACGCCTTGATGGCGGCGGGTTTCTGCTTCGTCGCCGTCGACCTGGCGGGAATGCAGTCTGGTGCGTTCACCATGTCCTTGATCGGGGTCGCCAGTGAACCACACGCCTGATGTTTCGTCGTTCGCCCAACTCGATGTCGACCGCTCAGCTCGGCGGGGATACCCCGAAGCGATCTACTGTGCCGGCAAGTCTCCTGATCAGGTGGCGGGAATCGCCGCCACGATGCGCGCCCACCCCAGCGTAGTCACGTTGTTCACCCGTGCTAGCGCGGCACACGTGGAGGCTGTGCTCCGCGAATTGCCCGACGCCTATCATGACGCGGAAGCTTCGCTGCTGGCCTGGCCGCCGACGCCTTCCCCACCAACTGGTGGTCTGATCGCCGTAGTCACTGCGGGTACATCCGATCTGTCCGTGGCTCGCGAAGCAGAACTCACGGCCCGGTATCTCGGTCGTCCGGTTGAGCTCCTTGCGGACATCGGGGTTGCTGGGCTGCATCGATTGATGGCAAAGCTCGATTTGTTGCGTCAAGCGCGGGTCGTCGTAGTCGCCGCCGGGATGGACGGTGCCCTTCCTAGTGTGATCGCGGGCCTCGTGTCCGCCCCGGTGATTGCTGTCCCCACCTCGGTGGGTTACGGAGCCGCGTTCGAGGGGCTGGCAGCACTTCTCGCCATGCTGAACGCGTGCTCGCCCGGCGTCGCCGTGGTCAACATCGACAACGGGTACGGAGCCGGTCACATCGCGGCTCAGATCGCCGCGCCCCTCCGGAACTCGACATGAAGCCGGCACGGCATGCATGGATTGACGCTTCCGCTGGCGTGGCGGGTGACATGCTTCTCGCAGCGTTCTTGGACGCTGGAGCAAGGCTTGATGTGGTCTGTGAGGCGGTTGAAGCCGTTGTTCCTGGCGCTGCGTCCTTGTCCGCCGCCCTGACGACACGCGCAGGGTTGCGGGCTCTCGCGGTGCGGATTGACGTGATTGCCGACGACCCTCCGCGGCGCACGTGGCGGGATCTGCGTGTCCTCCTGGCAACTGCTGCACTCCGCGAAACGACGCGCGGAAAAGCGTCCCGCGTCTTTCAGCGGCTGGCTGAAGCGGAGGCCCGGGCCCACGGTATTCCCAGCGAGGAGGTGCACTTCCACGAGGTCGGCGCGATCGACTCGATCGCGGACGTCGTCGGTACTTGTGCAGCCTTCGATGACCTCGGAATCATCTCGGCGAGCGCCGGCGAGGTCTCTGTCGGATCAGGAAGGTTGTCGGCTTTTCACGGCGATTTGCCGATTCCTGGACCGGCTGTGGTTGAACTCGCACGAGGATGGCGGATTCGGGCGGGTTGGACCGGAGAACTTGCGACGCCGACAGGTCTGGCTCTCCTCCGCACGCTTGCCGGGACGTGCGAGGAGTTGCCCACCATGACGGTCGAAGCGATCGGTGTGGGAGCTGGCTCCCGAGACCCCCATGACCGAGCCAACATAGTCCGCGTGGTCATCGGCGAGATAGGTGGCTTGAGCCAAGATCTCGGCGCGATCACCGAACACGCGGTGCTGCTGGAGACCAATGTCGACGATCTGGACCCGCGTTTGTGGCCAGGAACAATTGCGCGGCTGCTCGAGGACGGGGCATCTGACGCCTGGCTGGTGCCGATCGTGATGAAGAAAGGGCGTCCCGCCTACACGCTCTGCGTTCTGTCTGAGCCTGAACACGTGGAAAAACTACGTGCCCGAATGTTTCGGGACACGGGCACTTTAGGGGTTAGGGAGGGCCATCTCCGGAAGACCTCGTTGCGTCGGAGTTTCATTGCCGTTGACGTCCCTGGCGGGAAGGTCTCTCTCAAGATCGGCCACGCTTGTGGCGTCATCGTCCAGGTCATGCCGGAGTTCGAAGAGGTTGTAGCGCTGGCTCGACGGGTGAACAGGCCAGAGCGGCTGGTGCTTCAGGAAGCGATGCAGGCGGCGGCCGATGCAGGCTTGAGAACGGGTGCGGCGCTGCCTCCAGGACAGGAACGTGGTTAGCCCGGTGGTTCGAAGGCGTAGACGTAGCTGCGGCGTCGAGCGTGATGTCGTAGGTTGCGTCGAGCGCTCGATGATGACTGGTGATGCCCGTTCGATCCTGGTCGAAGGGCTCGGCGTGAGCATGTGGGGTTCGGGCGCGGGTGTTTCTAGGGCGTGGTTCTGGGGGTTCGTGCTAGGGCTTGCAACGGGGGCTGATCCCAGTGGTTTGCGGTCACCGGGCCGGCCGTGGCGTTCCTGCGCGCCGGCGCCAAGCGATGGGTACCTGAGGCTGCAGGTGATCCAGGCCAGCATCGATGAGGAACCCGAGGTCTGCTTGCTGCTGATCGCCGCGTTCCTACCAGCGGCCGGGCTCGCCGCGGTCGCTCCTCTAGCCGTTGCTTCCATCGGGTTCCTCGTGCCCACGCAGCACCCGGCCACGACCGGTGATCACCTGGCGCGGACGGGACGACGTGTCGACTTGACTGTCGGAGTCGTGGGTGATCGAGATCGGCATGCATCTCTCGTGGGTGTGGCGTGCCACATGCATCCCTTGGGCCGTACCACCTTGCGCTGTGGGGAGTGAGCGACCCGTAGGGCACAAGGTCCCGTTGCGAAGGGGGGCGCCGGGAACGCATTCGAAGCGGACGATGCGCGTGGGCTGTTCTGCTGGTTTGGAGAGACTTCAGGCCTGCTCCGAGTGACCACGACCCAGGTGAGTTCGAGTACGCGTCTCGGCGTCGCTGCGAGCCCGCTCCTGTAAGACAGCCACTCCGCGAGAAGGAGCGAGGTCTCGACACACAATCCGCCACAGATGGCCTGCCTGGTCCCGACCTTCCGCCCGCGCTCCGTTCAGACATCGCTTGGGGAGCATGGAAGACCGAACAGAACACCAGCTGTCCGACGGAACCGCGCTGGTGCAGGGAGGAACCACAGGCTGCAGTCACGGCCGGTGGTGATCCAGACAGACGGGTGGCCCTTCGACCAAGAAGCGGTTGGTTTAGCCCTTCGTCGTCGCGTTGGTGATCCGGCGGCAGAGCTGCTCGGTGGTCTACAGCGCGCGGTCACCTCCGGCGGTGTTGACCGCGCACACACGATCACAGGCTTGACCAGGGTCGGCGACTCGCGCCATGTACCGGAAGCACCCACGTTGTTTCTGCACTCCGAAAGCAGTTCGAACGCAAAGGAGTGCACCTGGGACGGGTGGGTGTCCGTCCACTCTCAGGGGTACGCGCACTCTCCGACGTAGGCGCGCCCGTCCCACGCACCGGACAACACGATGTTCACGTCGCTGAAACCACCGCGGTGCTCCGGCTGACCTAGCGTCGCGTCATCCTCGACGAGATAGATCCATTCATCGGAACGGCTGCCACCTCCCTGCCCGCGGCGCAGGGTCTGGCGGCCACCTGGTGGTGGCCGAAAGCGCAGGTCGGCAACACCCACCCCGGCGCGACGTCACCGCTCGGCATGGTGTCCGCCTGCGCCTACTCCGGCGCTTATCCGACCGGGTACGGCCTGTACGCGAAGAACACCGAGGGGCAGCCCGAGGAGATGTTCGACCGGCTGCAGGCGTCCGGGTTCACCCACTTCCAGCAGTCCGGCACGGGCGCGATCCGCAAGTACTACAACTACGTGCGGGTGACCCCGATGGTGCAGCCGCTGGACGTCCTCGGTCAGGCCTGGCCGCTGCACGACGAGACCGCCGAGGCCGGGTACTACGCGGCCGCTCTCGACACCGGCATCCGGTGCGAGGTCACGGTCGGCGCCAAGATCGCCGTCCACCGGTACGTCTTCCCCGAGCACCGCAGCGCGCGGGTGGTCGTCGACCTGTCCTGCGGCGGGCTGGCCATCGATCTCGGCCGCACGGTGCCGCTGCGGGCGCACGTGGAGAGCCTCGGCAACGGCCGCGCCCAGGGCACGGTGGTGGTCGAGGGCGTGCCGCTGTCGGTCTACATCGAGGTCGACGTTCCGGGCTGGCGGCAGATGCTCTGGCACGACCGCCGGCTGATCGAGGGCGGCACCCGGCTCGACTTCGACCGCATCAGGCAGACCACGCTGCGCCCGTTCGGGCTGCTCTACATGGGCCCCACCACCGCCGGGCAGAGCGTCGAGATCCAGATCGGGTTCTCGCTGCGCGGCTGTGACCAGGCCAGGGAGAACCTGTACCGCGAACGCGGTGACGGGCCGCGGGCGTTCGACTTCGTCCGGGCGCGGACCAAGGCGCGGTGGCGCGACCACGTGGGCCGGGTCGAGGTCGAGGGCGGGTCGCCCGCGCGGCGGCAGGTGTTCGCGACGGCGCTGTACCACTCCCTGGTCAAGCCCTGCTTCGCCGACGACGAGAGCCCGTTCTGGCCCTCGTCGGGGCCCTTCGCGTTCGACATCTGCACGATGTGGGACATCTACAAGACCCAGCTCCCGTTGCTCACCGCGCTCTGCCCGGACCGGGCGGTCGACCTGCTGGAGTCGCTGATCCGGGTCTGCGAGGAGGAGGGCAACTTCCCCGTCGGGTACCGGATGGCGCGCGGCGCGGACCGGTTCTTCCGGCAGGCGAGCGCGCTGGTCCACACCGCGCTCGCCGACGTGCACGCGCTCGGCCTCGGCGACCTGGACTGGACCTGGGCGCTGGTGCACATGTACGACGACCTGCGCCGGATGTACGGCGAGGACTTCTACGAGCACGGCGTCGTGCACCCGATCTCGCACACGCTCGACCTGGCGTACGCGAGCTACTGCACGGCCGGAGTCGCCCGGAGCCTGAACGACGCGCAGCTCGCCGACGACCTCGACGCGCGCAGCCGCCTGTGGTCCAACGCGTTCGACCCGGACACCGGCCTGCTCCTCGACTCGTCGTTCTACGAGGGCGGCAAGTGGAACTACTCGTTCCGGCTGCTGCACGACATGGCCGCGCGCATCGCCATGGTCGGCGGGCACGAGGCCTTCGTCAGCACGCTCGACGCGTTCTTCGGCTACGGCGCACCCCGCGTGGCGCAGCCCGGCAGGCGGCCCGGCGCGGCGGAGATGGCGGCGGGCTACCTGCTGAACCGGTTCGAGGGCCTCAACAACGAACCGGACATGGAAGCGCCCTGGTCCTACCACTACGCGGCCCGGCCCGACCGCACCGCCGAGATCGTGCACGCGGCGCTGACCTGGCAGTTCGGCACCGGGCGCGGCGGCCTGCCGGGCAACGACGACTCGGGCGGGCTGAGCTCCTGGTACGTCTGGGCCTCGCTCGGGCTGTTCCCGGTCGCCGGCCAGAACCTCTTCCTCGTCAACGCGCCGGCCTTCAGCCACGCCACCCTGCACGTCGGGGACCGCGACTTCGTCATCGAGACGCGGGGACACCGCGAGACGTCCATCAGCTCCGACGGGGTGGACGAGAACCCGCCACCGCAGTACGTGCAGTCCGCCCGGCTGAACGGCAGACCGCTGGACGCGGCCCACCTGCGTGCGACCGACGTGCACGCCGGCGGCCGGCTGGTCCTCGAACTCGGCCCGCAGCCCTCGGAATGGGGCCGCAAGATCCTGCCGCCATCGACGTCCGACCCGCTCGGAAAGGAGGCTCGCACATGAGCAGGCCACGCCGCCGTCTCGTCATCGTGGTCCGGGCAGACCCGGTCATCTGCGGTCACTCCGGAGAGGCCCGCAACCTGGCCGAGGTCGCGCTCACCCGCGGCTTCGACGACGTCCGGCTGCTGACGTGGCCGATCCCCGTGCTCCAGGCGGCGGGCCTGCCGCTCAAGCCGCTGGACCGGATCCTGCCCTACAGCGCCGGCATCACGGTGGAACGGCCCGACCCGGTCGGCGACTACCGGGTACCCGACGGCCGGCACCTGGCCGGGCTGACCGGACGCCTCGTCGAACTGCTCGCCGAGCCGGTCCCGACCACCTGCGTGTCGATGTACCTCGCTCCGCACGACGCCGTGGTGCGCGACGCCGTCGACGCGGCCCGCGCGGCCGGCTACGCACCGGACGTCCACACCATCGCGAAGGCGGTCGGCTCGGACGTCACCAACGTGATCCGCTCGTGCCTGCGCGAAGGGCGGTTCGGCGCGGCCGTGGTCCTGTTCACCCGGTTCCTCGCCAACGACGAGGTGATCGCGGTGTCGGAGTACACCAAGCAGGAGATCATCGCCTGCGCCGAGGCCGTCGACGCGCACTGCGGCACCCGGTTCGCCCGCCAGTGCGTCCGCCGGATCTCGGTCAGCTACCCGCCGATCGACACCTCCGCCTACCTCGACCTCGACCCGGCGCTCGTCGACGCCGCCCTGAAGCGACGAGGCCTGGAGCGCGACGGCTACGTGCTGTTCCTGTCCAGGGTGACCCGGGCCAAGGGCGTCTACGACCTGGTGGAGGCGTTCGCCCGGTGCCGGGCGCGGTCACGGCTCAAGCTCGTGATCGCCGGCAACGGCCCCGAACTGGAGCACCTGCGGGCGCTCACCCGGGACGACGACCGGGTCCTCTTCCTCACCGACGTGGAGGACGAGGAGAAGCCGCTGCTGATGAACGGCTGCGCCGCGTACGCGCTGCCGACCAAGCCGGAGCCGGACTTCGTCGAGACCTTCGGCATCGCGCTGACCGAGAAGATGCTCGCGGGCGGCGGGCCGGTGATCACGACCACCACCGGCGGCGTCGGCGAGGCGGTGGGCGGCACGGCCATCGTCGTCGAGGCGGGGAACACCGCCCACATCGCCGCCGCGATCGACCGCGCGGTGCTCGACCTGTCAGCCGAGGAACGGCGGCTCATGGCGGACCGGGCACGTGAGCACGCCCTGTCGTTCGACCGCGTCCGGGTGTTCGACGACCTGTTCGCCACGTCCGGCACGGCGGTCGCGCTGACCGGGTGAGGTTCTCGCCTCACACCATGCGCAGGAAGGTCGCTCCCCAGAACAGCAGGACGACGGCGTAGGCCACGAACAGCCAGCCTGCCGTCGTGCGGGAGCAACGGGCCTTGCGGCGCAGCAGCCGGGCGGTCCCGATCCAGACCAGGGCCACCAGCCCTGCCACCAGAGGGAGCGCCAGCACACCCCGGGCCCCCGCGAACAGACCGGCCCAGTAGTCGAGGGGCAGCGACACGTCGAAGGCGATGCCGCTCGGCACGCCGACCATGAACGCCACGACACCCCAGACGACCGACACGGTCGTCCAGCGCGACCGTGCGCCGGCCGAGAAGGTGCGCCAGTTCAGCATCGTCACCCCGGTCGCCGTGAGGGCGCCACCGCAGAACAGCCAGCCCACCACCGTCGAGACGACCGGCACAGGGCCCACCAGGTCACCGAGCGCCGGCAGCAGCAGTTCCCACATCAGGAAGTGCCCGCCGGTGACCGCGACGATCGCCGCGATGGCGAGCCAGGTCTGGGTGCCCAGCGTCCGGCGCTCCCACCAGGTGCGCTCCGCCTGGGCGCGGGCGGCGGCGCCCACTCGCGCCTTCCTGGCCTGACCTGCGGACACGCGGCTCGCGCCGGCGCGTCGCCGCTGCGCCTTCGACCGCCCCGCTCGTCCTCGTGCCACGACGGCAGCCTAGTTCGGCGCACGACGATCCGGGCCGGCCCACCACGTCGCCGCCGCCGTGTATCGGCGATGTATCGGCCGTGTATGCGACCCCCACACGCTGTGTGAGCAGTGCAGACATGCGAAAAGGGGATCTCATGCGGTTCACCAAAGTCACGGTCGCGGCCATCGGCCTGCTCGGCGCGGCGCTGATCGGCACGGCGGCTCCGGCCGGCGCGGCGAGCGGGGAGGCGTTCAGCCCGGACGTCGCGGTCGCGCAGCCGTGGCTCGAAGACACGGCCACCACGTCCGCCGTCGAAGGCGACGTCAGCATCCAGCAGACGGCGGCCGGCGCCATCAAGTGGATGTCCGACCGTCGCGGCAGCACGGCGTACGAGGGCTACTGCGAGCGTGCCGTCCGCCTGGCGTGGAACCGCTCGACGCACCACGCGTCGGCGATCGACCACTGGCGGTCCTCCGACGGCGCCCGCCACACCACCGGCACGCCGCCCAAGGGCGCGTTCGTCTTCTGGAACATCAGCCAGTGGGGCCACGTCGGCATCGCGGACGGCAACGGCGGCTTCTGGTCGACCAGCATCGGCGGCAAGATCGGCCACGCCGGTTCGACCGGCTACTTCAGCAACTACCTCGGCTGGAAGCCCGGCAACAGCAACTGATCCAGTGCACCCGCCGCGCGCGCGAGTGTGCGCAGCGCGGCGGGTTCGCCCTCCCGGTTCCCGGTGCGGCGGTAGGTCTCCAGTGCCTGCCGCACCAGGTCGTCCGCCTCCTTCGGGCGGCCGTTCGAGATCAGCGCCTCGGCCAGCTCGACCTGGGCGAACGCCGTGCACCGCTCGTCGGTGAGGTCCGTCAGGATCGTCACGGCCCGGCGTGCGCTGACCAACTCCTGCTCGTGCTCACCCGTGCTGCGGTAGAGCGCGGACAGCCGCACCAGCACCAGCGCTTCGCGGTGCGCGTCGCCGAGGTCCGAGGCGAGCCGCCGGGCGTTCGTGAGCCACGTCCGCGCCTCCTCGGGCCGGCCGAGCGAGCCGTGGACCCCGCCGATCGACGCCCGCACGTGGGCCACTGAGTGCAGGTCGCCGGCGAACTCCAGCAGCCGCAGGCCTTCGGCGTAGAACTCCATCGAGCGCTCGTACTCCGCCCGCAGCCGGTACACCACGCCGATGCCCGCTAGCGAGATGCCCTGGCCGCGGTCGTCGCCCAGCGAGCGGTAGAGCCCCTGTGCCGCGAGCAGTCACTGCTCGGCCTCCGCGAACTCGCTGCGGTAGATGTGCACCTGGGAGATGCCGCGCAGCAACGCCGCCTCGCCCGCCCCGTCGCCGGCCGCGCGCACACTCCGCAACGCCCGCGCGTGGGTGCGCGCCCAGTCCTCGTAGTGGCTGTGCAGGTCGAAGAACGGCACGCAGGCCGCCGCGAGCTGCCACGCCACCTCGTGCAGGCCCGCGTCCGCCGCGAGGTCGACCGCGCCGCACAACGTGCGCCGTTCCGCCTCGAACCACGCGACGGGCTCGGCGAGCAGGTGTTCCGGCGCCGCGACCGGGGCGACGTCGGCGATGGTGGTGCCGAACGTGACGGGCAACCGCCGTGCGGCCGTGACCGCGAGCCACAGCCACGCGCGCAGCGTCCGTTCGAGTGCGGCCGGGCCGTCGGGCAGCGAGTGGTTCAGAGCGTGGCACCGCAACAGGTCGTGCAGCCGGTAGCGCGGCTGGCCGATGCCGTCCGCGCCGAAGGTCTCGAGCAGATGAGCGTCGACGAGCCCGTCCACGAGGTGCTCGGTGCCGGGTTCGCCGAGCAGGGTCTCGACCACCCAGCTCGGGAAGTCGTGCGGTCCGAGCAACGCCAGCCGCACGAACGCCTGGAGTTCGTGCGGGGACAGCTGCCGGATGCTCAGGTCGAAGCTCGCCCGCACGGCCAGCTCACCCGACGTGAGCTCGCGCAACCGCGTCGACTCGTCGACGAGCCGTTCGCGCAGCACCTGCATCGACCACCTGCCGCGCCCGGCCAGCCGTGCGCCCGCCACCCGGATCGCCAGCGGCAGGTGCCCGCACGCCGCCGCGATCGCCGCCGCTTCGCCGGGCTGGGCGCGGACCCGGTCCTCGCCGGCGATGGCGGCGAGCAGTTCCGCCGCCTCCTCCGGGGAGAACGGGGACAGCTCCACCTGGAGTGCTCCGGGCAGCTCGGACAGCCTGCGTCTGCTGGTCACCAGGACGGCGCAGCCCGCGTCGGCCGGGAGCAGGGGCACGAGCTGGCTCACCGAGGCGGCGTCGTCGAGGACCACCAGCATCCGCCGACCGGCGAGCTTGGAACGGAACAGCGCGGCGCGCGCGGCGACCTGGGCGGGCAGTCCGGCGCCCGTGATCCCGAGGGCGTGCAACAGCTCCGTGAGCACCTCACTCGGTTCGCGGGGGTGGTCGGAGGTGCCGCCGAGGTCGACGTAGAGCTGGCCGTCCGGGAAGTGGTCACCGACCTGGTGCGCCACCCGGATCGCGAGTGCCGACTTGCCGACACCGGGCGGCCCGGTCACCGCGGCCGGTGCGGGACCCTGTCGCAGGGCCGTCGTCAGCGCCGCGACCTCGCCGGCGCGGCCGCGGAAGTCGAACACCGTCGGCGGCAGCTGACGGAGGGGAGCGGCCGCCGGTTCGTCGCGCAGCACCGCGAGCTGGGCGTCCCGCAGCGCGGATCCGGGCTCCAGGCCGAGCTCGCCGGCGAGCCGCACGCGCATGTCCGCGTAGACCTGCAACGCCTCGGCACGCCGGTTGTCCTGGTGCAGGGCGAGCACGAGCTGCCCGCACACGCTCTCGCGGTAGGGGTGCTCCGCCAGCAGCGCCCGGAGCTCCGGGATCGCCTCGGCGCACTCACCCGAGGCCACCTGCAACGCGAGCCGTTGCTCGGTCGCCGCGAGCCGGGCCCCGTCGAGGCGGGCGAGGACGGGCGTCCACGCGTCGTGGTCCGGCAGGTCCTCGAGCGGACGCCCGCGCCAGAGGGACTCCGCCCGCCGCAACAACCCCAGCGCCGCGTCGGGCCGCCGGCGGGCCTCCACGACGAGCTCGCCGAACATGAGCACGTCGAGTTCGTCGGCATCGAGTTCGAGCACGTAACCGGTGCCGTGGGTGCGCAACTGCTCGTCGAGCAGCTGCCGCAGCCGCCAGACGTAGGTCCGGACGTTCTGCACCACCGACCGCGGCCGGGCGGCCGGCCACAGGGCCTCGATCAGCTGGTCGAGCGAGACGTCGGTGTTCGCGTGCAGCGCGAGGTGCGCGAGCAGGGACCGCTGCTTGACACCGCCGAGACTCTCCTTCCGGCCGTCCCGCCAGACCTGCAGGGGCCCCAGCACCCGCACGCTCACCCCGCTGATGGCTCCTCCGCTCCCCAGGACATGCTCGGGTGTTCGTCCCTCGGACGACGTCGGAGCCCTTCGCGTTCCCGCCGCCCTCGGAGCGGGCATCGCGGGAAGTCGCCCGGCGACCCGCCTCGGCTCCCGGTGACCGGTGGTCCGGCCGGGAGGAGGCGGGTCGCCGTGGCGCCCTGATCAGCCCCGAGGCTCGTCCTCGGCCTGCTCCGGGTCCTCGGGAGCGGGCATGTGCCGGATGCTGTCACTGCCCTTGTGGTCGTGGGCGCGGTCGTAGCGGGAGTCCAGCACCCTTCCGATCTTGTGCGCCGCCCCGGCGTACGCGTCGTCCACGGTGGCCGCGTGGTGGGTGACCGCGACCGGCTGCTTACCGCCCGGCCGTGCCTCGATGACGCACTTCTTGTCCTCCGGCTTGCCGCCCCCGTCCTCGCTGAGGTGGACTTCCACGCGGGTCAGCCATCCGCTGAACCGCGACAGGCTGTTCTCCAGGTCGGTGGTCACATAGGTGGCCAGTCGTTCGCCACCGTGGATGTTGTGGTCGGTGTTGACCTGGATCTGCATGAGCACCCTCCGGAACGCGACAGAAATGGTCCTCGTCGATACCCCGGGAGCGGCCGGTTCAAACCAAGGCGGTGCGGACCCCGTCTTGTCCACTGTGGATCGACGTGTTCGGCGGGGTGTTTCGTGTCCGTCCTAAAAGGACTTCAGGTGTGAAGTTCAGGTGAGGAAGGGATCTGAACCTCGTCACGGCGAGTGCGAATCCCGGTCCTGCTTCTTGACTGCCGTCAAGTACGAGTTTTCTCCTTGTTCTTCAACACATATTCCCTGCTCCGCGTGCTGTTCCGGTTTTTCTCCAGTGGTGTCCGCCGGGTGCTGGTCTTGACATCGATTGCATCGGCAATGAGCATGGAAGCGCTCTCATAACCGGTGTGGACCAGTTTCCGCCGGAGGTCGCCGACAGCCCTGTCCAGGTCGGATGACCTTCCCGCAGAGCACCCCTGCACAAGGAGTCACATGCGCCTTCGAACAAAGATGTTGAGTGCGCTGGCTGTCCTGACGGCGACCGCGTCAGCGGCCGTCGCGGTCGTTCCGGCTCAGGCGGTAGGCCCTGACCTGCTGCCCTTCAACGTCACGAACAACAGCGGCCGCTCCGAGGCCGTGCACCTGTACGTCCTGGGTACGGACATCCGCAGCGGCAAGCTCGGGTACGTCAACCAGGCGGGCGCGTTCACGCCGTGGTCGCCGGGTGGCAACCCGCCGACGCCCGCGCCGGACGTCTCGATCGACGGACCGGGTCAGGGCGGTAGCACCACCCTCAACGTGCCCCGGTTCATCTCCGGCCGCGTGTACATGTCGTTCGGGGAGAAGCTGAAGTTCTTCCTGACGCCCGACGGCCTGGTGCAACCGGCGCCGTGGGCGGGGGGAGACGCGAACAGCGGGATCCTCTTCGACTGGAGCGAGTTCACCTACAACGACGCGGGTCTGTGGCTCAACAGCTCGCAGGTGGACATGTTCGCCGTGCCGCACGCCGTGACGGTGACGGGTGCGTCGGGCGAGACGAAGAAGACCGGTGAGCTCAAGCCCGGTGGGCGTGACGCCGTCATCAACGGTGTTCGCGGCCAGGAGGGCTGGGGCGGGTCGGTCATGTCGCGTTCGGACGGCACCGTGTTGCGCGTGCTGGCGCCGGGCAAGGCGGCCGACGTCGGCAACTTCGACCGCAACTACCTGGACCCGTACATCACGCAGGCGTGGAACGCCTACACGGGCAAGAACCTGACCGTGCAGCCGTTCGGCGACCGGCCCGAGGTGAAGTACTTCGGCCGCACGTCGGGCAACACCATGAACTTCACGGACGGCGGCGGCCAGCAGGTGGCGTCGTTCGCGAAGCCGTCCACAGCGGACGTGTGGGGTTGCGACGGCGCGCTGCACGCGCCCAACGACCAGATCGTCGGCCCGATCGCCCGCACCCTGTGCGCGGCGTTGCACCGCACGACGCTGGACCGCATCGACGTGCAGCCCGGTGGCGGCGCGGCGGACTTCTACCAGGGCGCGATCACCAACCACTACTCGAAGCTCGTGCACCAGAACATGGTGGACGGCAAGGCTTACGGGTTCGCGTTCGACGACGTGCAGGCCCAGGAGTCCCTGGTGCACGACGGCGACCCGCGCTCGGCGGGCATCGTCCTCACGTCGTTCGGCGGCGCTGCCCCGGCCTCCGCGCCGAGCGGGGCGGCCGCCGGTTCCGAAGGTCAGGTCTTCCGGGCCCAGGGCTGGCAGTTCGCCCTGAGCTGAGACCGCTGCTCCTGAAGCGGCGCAGGTCGTTTCGGTTGTGATGTCCGGTGGCGGGGGGGGGGGGGGCGTCACCCGCCCCCCCCCCCCCGCCACAGGAGTGGAGCTAAAAAACCCCGACCACCGCGTC
>NZ_JBHXLO010000001.1:722919-767981 GCF_042721395.1 Lentzea sp. NPDC058450 | reverse complement strand
GCCACCGGTCTGTTTCAGGACAGGTACATGCCGCCGTTCACGTCGATGGTCGTGCCGGTGACCGACGCGGCCGCCGGAGAGCACAGCCACGCCACCGTGCCCGCGATCTCCTCGGCCGCGGCGATGTGGTCGAGCGGGATGGTGGCGCGCAGCTCGGCCAGTTCCACGGCGGAGAGCCGGTCGATCATCGGCGTGGCGACGGGCCCCGGCGCCAGGCAGTTCACCCGGATGCCTTGGGAGGCCTGGTCTTTGGCCAGGTGCTTGGTCAGGCCGATGATCCCCGCCTTGGCCACGGCGTAGGCCGGGCCGGACAGACGGTTGCCGCCGTGCCGGCCGTTGACGGAGCTGAAGAGCACGACGGAGCCGCCGCGGTTCATCAGCGGCAGCGCGGCCTGGAGGACGACCACGGCCGAGGTGAGGTTGTCGTCGAGCACGCGGTACCACTGGGCGAGGTCGAGGTCCTCGATGCCGCCGTGGCCGACCGAGCCGGCCGCGTGCACGACGACGTCGAGTGGTGGGGCGCCGTCGAGCACTCCGGCCACCGAGTCCGGGTCCGCGGCGTTGTGGCCCAGGGCCCGGTCGAGCACGAGCACGGTGGTGCCGTCCGCGCGGAAACGGGCCGCGCAGGCGCCGCCGATGCCGCCCGCACCCCCTACGACCAGTGCTGTTGTGGCTGCCATGGGTCTTTCTAACACGTGCGGACGACCCCGGTGCCGGACGCGGGCGCGATCGAATGATCTTCACTTATAATCCCCGGCATGACGAGTGGGGGCGGTGCGGCCGAGGACGGGGAGACCTCGTCCGGGTTGACCCGTGCCCTGCAGATCGTGTTCGCGGTCGCCGAGTCGCCGGAGCCCGACGTCGGTGTCTCCGAGCTGGCCCGCACCCTCGGGTTGAGCAAGACGGTCGTGCACCGCGCCGCCCGCACGCTGGTCGCCACGGGACTGTTCGTCGTGGACGAACGGACGCGCCGGTACCGGCTCGGGCCGGGCGCGGTGAGCCTCGGACTGGCCGCGCTCAACCGGCTCGAGGTGCCGAAGGTCGCCGTGCCGCACATGGAACGCCTGGTCGCGGCCACCAACGAGACCGCCACGCTGTCGGTCCGCTACAGCGACCAGCGCATGTACCTGACCCAGGTGCTGTCGCCGCAGGAGATCAGGATGGCGGTGCAGCTGGGCAAGCTGTTCCCGCTGCACGTCGGCGGGTCGTCCAAGGCGATCCTGTCGGCTCTGCCGGCCGCCGAGATCGAGGGCTACCTCGACCGCAACCTCGTCGGCTCCGTCTCGGTGACGAGCCGTGAGGAGCTGCTGGCCGAGCTGGACCGCATCCGCGCTCGCGGCTACGCGGTCAGCCGGGGCGAACGGCAGGTGGACGCCGGTTCGGTGGCCGCTCCCGTGTTCGACGCGACCGGCCTGGTCTACGGCGCCGTCTCGGTCTGCGGTCCCGTCGCCCGCATCAGCGACGACAAGGTGCAGGAGTACGGCGCGCTGGTGAGCTCCGCCGCGGCCGCCGTGTCGGCCGGTCTCGGCCACCGCCGCTGAACGGCGTTCGCCGATCACGCCGCCACACTGGCCGGCGGCAACGCGACCGTGTGCTCGTTCGCGAAGCCCGAGGTGCTCGACGTCCCGGCCACCGCCGCTGAACGCCGGTTCGCCGAGACCCCGTCATCACCGCCGCTGAACTCGAACCTCCTTCGAGTGAGTCCTTCCCCTGCCCTGTTCCCTTGAGCGGAACGGGTAATCACCGTGCGCACGTGGTCCATTCCGGACTGTCCATCTGGGTGAACACAGCTTGAACACAACCCGGCAGACCTCTCCGTGAGTCCTTGACCGCGCTTCCCGTGCGTGCCTACAGTGCCGGAATCCGGTACGCCGTTCCGGTAGGCGATACGGACGGACACCCATCGGCTTCCAGGAGGCCGCCGCATGGCAAGCGAAAGTCAGGTCGCACCGTCTCCCGCTCGCTCCGCCCAGCGCGGAGAGGTGGGGCCCCGTTGGTTGCTCTGGGTGACCACGCCGTTGATCCTCGCGGCGCTCATCGGGCTGTGGAAGCTCTACACCGTGGTCTCCGGCGTCGGGGAACTGATCGTCCCGCCGCCCGAGGACGTGCTCATCGCGCTCGTCGACCTGCTCGGCCAGCCGATGATCTACCACGCCACCTACGTGACGCTCTACGAAACGCTCGTCGGTTTCGGGATCGCCGTGGTGATCGGTGTCGCGCTCGGCATCGTGCTGGGCCGGATGCCGGGCGTGGAACGCATTCTTTCGCCTTTTCTCGTGGCGACCCAGGTCGTGCCGAAAGTGGCCATTGTGCCGTTGCTGCTGCTGTGGTTCGGTTTCGGTCTGACCTCGAAGATCTTCATGGCCGCGATCATCTCGTTCTTCGTGATGACGCAGAACACGATTCTGGGAATTCGTTCGATCGAACCGGGGCACCGGGACCTGATGCGCGTCATTCAGGCCCCGTGGTGGAAGCGGGTCATCTCGCTGGACATCCCGTCGTCGCTGCCGGCCGTGCTCACCGGCATCGAGCTGGGCATCGTCTTCGCCATCACCGGCGCCATCGTCGGCGAGTACCTGGGCGGCGACGAGGGCCTCGGCGCGCTGGCCACGGTCATGCTCGCCAGTCTGCGCACCGACCAGCTGTTCGCGGTCGTGATCATCATGACCGTCCTCGGATTCCTCCTCTACGCCGTGGTCGCCGGCATCCGGCGATTCGCGATCCCGTGGCACGAGTCGTCGGGGCGTGCCTCCTCCCTGTAGACCTCGCTCTCTCTTCCAGGAGATCCCCACATGGACCGACGCTCTTTTCTCCGGACCACCGCCTTCGCCGTCACGGCCGCCGGCGGAAGCTCTTTCCTGATCGGTTGTGCGCCCTCGACCGGTAATTCCACGAGGCCGTCCGGCAACCCGAATCTTCCCGAAGCCGTGTTCGTCACGCCGTTCCAGCACATCACGAACTACGCGGACGTGTACGTGGCGATTCAGGAGGGGTACTTCGCCGAGGCGGGAATCCGGGTCACCCCGGTCGGCGGCACCGGCACGGCGAGCTCCATCTCGCAGGTCGCCGCGGGCCAGGGCCTCTTCGGCAAGGCGGCCTCGGTGATCACCTGCCCGCTCATCGCGGACAACAACACCGAGATCATCACGGTCGCGCACGGTGACCACCGCAGCCAGTACAGCGTCGCCTCCGACCCGGCCAAGCCGCTGACCGACCCGGCCCAGTGGCAGGGCAAGACGATCGGCGTCATCTCCAAGGGCGGAACGACCGAACTGCTCCTCGACGCGATGTCCGTCGCGAAGGGACTCGACCCGAAGAACGTCCGCAAGGTCGTCACCGGAGCGGACGTCGGCTCGCTCGAGTTCCTGCGCCGCGGCGAGGTGGACGGCTTCATCACGTTCATCGGCTCCGAGGCCGCGTTCAAGCAGCGCAAGATCGACCTGCACTACCTGAACACGGACGAGTTCGCGAAGATGCCCGGCGACTCGTACTTCGTGAAGAAGGCCGACGTCCAGTCCAAAGGGGACGCCATCGCGGGCTTCCTGCGGGCGTCGCGCCGGGGCTTCGAGTTCGTCGAGAAGCCGGAGAACCTCGACCGCGTGCTCAACGCGATCGGCGCGTTCAACAAGGTCGAGGTGAGCGACCGCGAGCTGGCCAAGCTCAAGGTCGAGGCCCAGCCGGTCATCTGCAAGCCGGCCGACGGCGCCAAGTACCTCTCCGTCGACCTGCCCGCGTGGGAGTCGGCGCTGGAGCTGATGCGCAAGTCCGGCATCGTGAAGGACCGCTCCCGGCCGATCACGGACTTCGTCACGAGCCAGTTCGTGGACGCCCTGTGACGCACACCGATCTTCTCGTCGTCGGCGCCGGGACCGCCGGCCTGCCCGCCGCCATCGAGGCCGCGCGGGCGGGGCTGAAGGTCACCGTCGTCGAGCAGAGCGACCAGGCGGGCGGAACGCTGTGGCGTTCGTGGGCGCAGATGTCCGCCGGTGGCACGAGGTTGCAGCGCACCAAAGGCATTCACGACACGCCTGAGTTGCACTTCGACGACGTGATGCGGATCAGCAAGGGCACGGCGGACCCGGTGCTGGTGCGGCTCGCGGTCGAGCACGCGCCCGCCACCATCGACTGGCTGATGTCGGCCGGGTTCGACATGCACCCGGACGCCCCGGCGATCCTGTACTTCCACGAGCCGTACTCGCTGCCCCGCACCTACTGGGGCCGCAACGGGGGCCGCTCGGTGCTGGAGGTGCTGCTGCCGCGGTTCGAACGGTGGTGCGCCGACGGCGCGATCACCTTCCTGCCCGGCACCACCATGACCGCCCTGCACCAGGACGGCCCCGGCCGGGTGCGCGGCGCGGCGGTGACCGGACCGGACGGCGTGGTCACCGACATCGAGGCGACGACCGTGCTGCTGACCAGCGGCGGCTACTCCGGCAACGCCGAGCTGTTCCCGAAGCTCACCAACGGCGCGCCGCTCGCGGGACCGGGCGCGCCGACCTCGACCGGAGGCGGCCTGCTCGCCGCCCTCGAACTGGGCGCGCGGGTGCGCGGTGAGGACCTGTTCCTCCCGACGTACGGCGGGGTGCTGTTGCGCGACAGCGGGTCCAAGACCGTGCCGCTGGACGACTACCCGGCGCTGACCCCGCAGAGCAGGGCCCCGTGGGAGATCCACGTCAACGTCCGCGGCGAGCGGTTCGTCGCCGAGGACGCCGAGAGCGTGGACGTCCGCGAGAACGCCCTGCTCGACCAGCCGGACCTCACGTTCTGGGTGATCTACGACCAGGCCGTGCGGGACCAGGCCCCGGCACTGCTGCCGACCTGGCCCGCCCGCGAGCTCGACGAGGCGTTCGCGGGCCACCCCTCGTTCGCGAAGGCCGACACCCTCGCCGGGCTCGCCGAGGCGACGGGGATCGACGCGGAGGGACTGGCCGCGACGGTGAAGGAGTACAACGCCGCCGTCGCGGAAGGACAGGACCGCCTCGGCCGCACGCACCTCCCGCTGCCGCTCGAACGCGGCCCGTTCTACGCGGTGCGCAACCACGGCACCACCCTCAAGAGCCCGGCGGGCCTCGCGGTCGACGGCGACCTGCGCGTGCTCGGCCCGGACGGCCCGTTCCAGAACCTGTTCGCGGCGGGGGAGGTGCTGGGCGGCAGCGCGTTGTCCGGCAAGTCCTTCGTCAGCGGCATGAGCGTGACCCCGGCCCTGTCCTTCGGCCGCCTGCTCGGCGAGCGCGCGGCCCAGACCCCGAGGAGCTCCGATGTGGAATCGGCCTGACGTCGACTTCATCCACAGCGCGGACGTGCCGTGGACGCTCGTGCCCGACGGCGACTTCGGCGCGGCGGCGGGCGGCCGGAAGCGGCTGCTCAGCACCGACCCGTCCGACGGCGCCGAGACGCATCTGCTCCAGGTGCGGGCCGAGCACCGGGGCGTGCTGCCCGCCGAGGCGGACATCTACGTCGTCGGCGGCTCGGGCACGCTCGACGGCGAACGGATCGAGGTCAACGACTACGTGCACGTCCCGGCGGGCGCGACGATCGACCTGAAGCCGTCGGTGCGCGGACTGACGCTGTACTGCGGCTTCTGGGGCGCGCCGAGGTTCGTGTCCGAAGAGGACAGCGGGCAGCGCACGGCCATCACGCACACCGAACTGCTCCGGTGGACGCCCGCGACGTGGAGCGGTGAGGTCGAGCTCGACCCCGGCGCGATGCTCAAGACGTTGCGGCAGGACGACTCCGTCTACATCTACCTCGCCGCGATGATGCCGGGCTGGCGGTCCGCCGACGAGGAGGCGCACCCGGTGTACGAGGAGTCCTTCAAGATCTACGGCGACGTCCTCATGGGGGCGCGCGGCGTCATGCGTGAGGGCGCGTACTTCTTCCGCTCCCCGGACGTCTTCCACGGGCCGTTGTACTCCCGGAGCGGCACGATGTCGTTCATCCGCTCGGACGCGGCCACCACGACCGAGTACCGCACCCCGCCGCCCGCAGGCGCGTGGGACGAGCTGGCGAGGGTGGCGTATGCCGACTGAGACCACTTCCGACCTCACCCGGCCGAAGGGGAAGAGCATGGACACCGGCAGCGGAGCCTCGATCTCCGTCCGCGGCGTCGGCAAGGAGTACCAGGCGGGCGCAGGACCCGTCCGGGCGCTCATGCCGACCGATCTGGAGGTCAAGCCGGGCGAGTTCGTCGTGCTGCTCGGCCCGTCCGGCTGCGGCAAGACGACGTTGCTGCGCATGCTGGCCGGCCTGATCGCGCCGACCGAGGGCGTGATCGAGATCGGCGGGAAGCCGCTGTTCTCCGGTCGCGGCAGCGAACCCGTCCGCGACGCGCTCGGCTCGCTCGGGTTCGTCTTCCAGGCCCCGAACCTCATGCCGTGGCGCAAGGTGTGGCGCAACATCGCGCTTCCCCTGGAGGGCAAGGGGATCCCGAAGGCCGAACGGCGCGCGCGGGCCGAGGAGCTCGCGGAACTGGTCGGGCTCAAGGACTTCCTCGACCACTACCCGAAGGCGCTGTCGGGCGGCATGCAGCAACGCGTGGCGATCGCCCGCGCGCTGATCCACCGGCCGTCGATCCTGCTCATGGACGAACCGTTCGGCGCGCTCGACGCGATGACCCGCGACTCCATGAACCTGCTGCTGCAGCAGGTCTGGCAGGACACGGGCAAGACCGTCGTGCTGGTCACGCACTCCATCAGCGAGGCCGTGTTCCTCGCCGACCGGGTCGTGCTGCTGTCGCAGCGGCCGGGCCGGGTCCAGGACGTCGTCTCGGTCGACTTCGCCCGTCCGCGCGAGCTGGGCGTCGCCGACGACGCGCACTTCGGCGAACTGGTCGGCCAGCTGCGCAAGCAGTTGGGCGGGGACTAGATGACCACGCGGGCGCTCGCCGCGTTCGCCGCGGGCGCGTCGTACGACGGTCTGCCTCCCGAGGTGGTGGCCAAGGCCGGCGCGCTGGTGCTCGACTGCGTCGGCGCGGCGATCGGTGGCGCGGCCGTGCCCGAGGTCGTCGCGCTGACCGGGCTCGTGCGGTCGCGTGGTGGCGTGCCGGAGGCGACGGCGGTGGGCGCGCGGCCGGGGTTCGCCGCCCCGCTGGCCGACGCCGCGTACGCCATGGGCGCGGCGGCGGACGTGCTGGAACACCAGGACGGCTACCGGTTCGGCGGGTTCCACCCCTCGCACGCCATCCCGGCCGTGCTGGCGGTGGCCGAGCACGTCGACGCGGACGTGCCGGACCTGCTGACCGCCGTCGTGGTCGCCTACGAGGTGGCGAACCGGATCGCGCGGGCTGCCCACCCGCAGGCCACCAAAGCGGGCTGGTTCCCGACCGCGGCCTCGTTCGGCGCGGCGGCCGGGTGCGCCCGGCTGCTCGGCCTGTCCGAGGACGGCATCGCCGACGCGATCGGGGCCACGGCGTTCTTCGCGCCGGCGATCCTCATCGAGTCGATCTTCGCCGCTCCGGGCGCCAAGCCCGCGTTCGCCGGCCAGATCGCCCGCGCCGGGGTCGAGGGCGCGCTCACCGCCACGACGGGCCTGACCGGCTGGCGGGAGGTGGTCGAACACCCGCGCGGCCTCGTCTCGGTGCTCGGCGGCGACGGGGACACGGCCCACGGGCTCGGTTCCGAGTGGACGATCCTCGACGTCCACCAGAAGTGGTTCGCCGGCTGCCGCCACACTCACGGAGCCGCCCAGGCGACCGCCGAACTCGCGCTGGAGCACGACCTCAAGCCGTCAGAAGTGTCCACTGTGGACGTCGAGGCGTACGACGTCGCGCTGCTGCTCGTCGACCGCCCGGTCGGGGCGGACCCGAGCACCGTCGCCTGCACGCTCAGCCTGCCGTTCGCCGTCGGCGCCGCACTGGCCGACCGGTACGTGGGCGGACGGCAGTACGCGACGGACCGGCGCACCAACCCGGAGGTGCTGCGCGTCGCCGGGCTCGTGGGCCTGCGCCGCGCCGACGACCTGGAGGCGCTCTACCCGGAGTACACCGCCACCCGCGTCACCCTCACCACCACCGACGGCCGCACGCTGACCCGCACCGTCGACACGCCCGCCGGGGACAGCCGCGCGCCGATGGACCGCGACCGGCTGCTCGCCAAGTTCGGCGCGTACGCCGATCCCGTCGTCGGCGCGGAGAACGCGGCACGGGTCGCCGAGGCCCTGCTGGGCCCGTCCGGCTCGGTGCGCGACCTGATCGCCCTCGTGACCGTCTTCCAGGAGGCCCAGGCATGACCGACATCCAGTCCGACGTGTTCACGATCGTCCCCGAGCCGATCACGCCCGAGGCGTTCGCCCCGTTCGGCGAGGTCGTGTCGGTCGAGGCGACGCCGAAGCTGCCGATCGACCTCTACAACGGCCTCAACGCCATCCACGGGCCGATGCTGCTGGAGGCCGACGAACCGGTCGAGTTCATCTACTTCCGGGTGGGCTACCGCGGCGGCGACATCCGCTACCTGGAACGCCACCACGGCGTCACGCAGACGTTCATCCCGCTCGGCGGCATCCCGTTCGTCTCGGTCGTCGCCGCCCCGGACGCGCCGCTGGCCGACGGGTTCCCGGACTTCGCGGCCGTGCGCGCGTTCCTCGTGCCCGGCGACGCCGTGCTGAACATCCGCCGCGGCACCTGGCACGAGCCGCCGTTCCCGACCCAGGACGGCCAGAAGTTCTTCATCTCCAGCACCCCTGGCGTGACGAAGGGCCTGCAGTCCGCCGTGAACGCCGACGGCGAGGTGCACAAGCTCGACGTCGACAAGCGCAACCCGGTGTTCCGCACCGGCCGCCGGCTGCGCGTGGAGATGCCGTGAGCGCAACGGTTCCCGGCGCGGGGATCGGGGGATCGCCGCGCAAACGCGACGGTGGCGCCCTGCTCACCGGCCGGGCCAGGTTCGTGGACGACTACCGCCCACCGGGAATGCTGTACCTCCACGTCGTGCGCAGCCCGATCGCGCACGGCCGGATCCTCTCGGTGGACACCACGAAGGCCGAGGCCGCGCCCGGCGTGCACCTGGCGCTGAGCGGCAAGCGCGCGGTCGCGCTGACCGGCCCCATCCCGTACTTCATCGACCCGGCCGCCCGCAAAGGCAACCGGACCGACATCTACTGCCTGCAGGCGGACAAGGTGCTGTTCGCGGGCCAGCCCGTGGCCGCCGTCGTCGCCGAGACGCGGGAGCAGGCCGAGGACGCCGCCGCACTGGTCGAGGTCGAGTACGAGCGGCTGCCGCACGTCCTCGACGCCGAGGCCTCGATGCGCCCGGACGCGCCCCGGATCTACGACGACTGGCCCGGCAACGTCGTCATCCACAACCGGTACGGCACCGGCGATCCCGACGCGCGGCTGGCCGAGTCGCCGGTCGTGGTGAGCGGCGAGCTGCGGATCGGCCGGTCCACCACCGCGCCGATGGAACCGCGCGGCTACCTCGCGTCGTGGGACTCCGACGCGGAGAAGATGACGATCCACGGCTCGTGCCAGAACCCGCACCAGCTGCGCTGGATGCTGTCGCAGACGCTGGGCATCGACGAGGGCCGCATCCAGATCGTCACCGCGAAGGTCGGCGGCAGCTTCGGCCTCAAGATGCAGGGCCATCCAGAGGAGACGCTGGTCGCGCTGACCAGCGTGCTCGTCGGCCGGCCGGTGAAGTGGATCGAGGACCGGCGGCAGGCGCTGGCCAACGGCGCGCGCGAGCAGGTCCACCGGTTCCGCGCCGGCGCGACGCGGGACGGCCGGATCACCGGGCTGGTGAACCACATCATCGCGGACATCGGCGTGCTGACCGCCCAGGCGGGCTGGGCCATGCCGAACATGTCCGCCACCACGCTGCCGTCCGGGTACGCCGTGCCGGACGTGCGGGTGGACCTCGACATCGTCTGCACCAACAAGCCGCCGATCAACGCCGCGCGCGGGTTCGGCAAGGACGCCGCCCACTTCGTGATGGAACGCGTGGTGGACCTGGTGGCCCGCGAACTCGGCATGGACCCGGCCGAGGTGCGCCGGCGCAACTTCATCCCCGCCGACGAGTTCCCGTACCGCACGTCCACCGGCCTCAACATCGACAGCGGCGACTTCCACGGGTTGCTGGACAAGGTCCTCGACGCCCTGGACTACCCGGCGCTGCGAGCCCGCCAGGCCGAGCTGCGCGCACAGGACTCGTACCTCGGCATCGGGCTGGCGTTCGAACTGACGCCGGAGTCCTCCGACAGCCCCGGGACGTTCGTGTCCGGGTTCGACACCACGACCGTGCGGATGAGCGTCACGGGCAAGGTGACCGTGCTGACCGGCGTCACGAACCCCGGTGGCGGCAACGACACCGGCATCGCGCAGATCGTGGCGGCCGAACTGGGCGTGCCGATCGACTGGGTGGAGCTGGTGCAGGGCGACACCGACCGGTGCCCCACCGGGTTCGGCAACTTCAGCGGCCGCAGCATGGTCGTCGGCGGCGGGTCGGCGACGCTGGCCGCGCGGGACGTCCGCGCCAAGCTCGCCGCGTTCGGCTCGCGGTTGCTCGGGGCCGAGGACGTCGAGGTGGTCGACGGTGTGGTGCGGGTCGTCGCCGAACCAGGTCGCTGCCTGCCCGTCCCGGACGTGGCGCGGGCGCTGCTGACGCGGGCGTTCGCCGAGGGCACCGGGATCGAGCCGGTGCTGGAGTCCACCAGGGCGTACAAGCCGGGCAACATCGACCACACCCCCGACGAGCACGGGCGCATCCAGCCGTACCCGACCTATTCGAGCTGCCTGCACGCCGCCGTGGTCGACGTGGACGCCGAGACCGGCAAGGTGACGCTGCGGGACTACGTGATGGCGCACGACTGCGGCACCATGATCAACCCGGCGCTGGTCGAGGGACAGGCCCGCGGCGCCGTCGCGATGGGGCTCGGGGCCGCGCTGTCCGAGGTGCTGGTCTTCGCCGAGGACGGCACGCTCGCGAGCGACAGGTTCAAGAGCTACTTGCTGCCCCGCGCCGGGGACATCCCGCACATGCGGATGATCCACCAGGTCACGCCCAGCCCGTTCACCATGCACGGCAACAAGGGCGCGGGCGAGGCCGGTGTCGGCGGGGCGCAGGCCGCCGTGGCGAACGCCGTCGAGGACGCGCTGGCGCCGTTCGGCGTGACCGTGACCGGGGTGCCGCTGACCCCGCCCGCCGTGCTGGCGCTGCTGGACGAGGCGGCCCGATGAGCGCGCCCGAGTTCTTCGCCCCGTCCGATGTGGACGGTGTGGTGGCGGCGATGTCCGGAGGGGACGCGGTCGCGGTGGCCGGCGGGACGATGGTCGTGCCGGACATGACGCACGGCCGCACCCGTCCCGGCCGGGTCGTCGACCTGTCCCGCGCCGGATTCGGTGCCATCACGGCTGATCCGTCCGGGCACGAGGTCGGCGCGATGGCGACCTACGACGCGCTGGCCGCCTCGGACCTGCCGCTGCTGCCGTTCGTGGCGCGGGGGATCACCGGCGGACCGCAGATCCGCGGCCGGGCCACGGCGGGCGGGTCCGCCTGCTACGCCAACCCCGCCTCGGACGTCCCGGCCTGCCTGGTGGCGCTGGGGGCCCGGATGCGGCTGGTCAGCGCGCGGGGCGAGCGGGAGGTGCCGGCGGAGGAGTTCTTCGTCGGAGGCTTCCGGACCGTGCGCGAGCCCGACGAGGTCCTGCGGGCGTTCCACGTGCCTGTTTCCAGCGGCACCACGGGATATCTCAAGTTCAAGCTCGCCGAGAGCAGCTGGCCGATCGTCACCGCGGCGGCCGTCGCCGGGCCGGACGGCGTGCGCGTCGCGATCGGCGGTGCCGCGGACCGGCCCGTCGTCGTCACGGCCGACCGCGCGGACGTGGACTGGCGCGGTGTCGTGCACGCCGCGCTCGACGCCGCCCCGCCCTGGTCGGACGTGCTGGCCGACGCCGCCTACCGGCGCCGGATCGCCCCGGTGATCGCCGCCCGTGCCGTGGCGCGCGCGGTCGAGGAGGAGTCATGAGGCTGACGGTCAACGGCGTCGAGCGCGAGTTCGACGCGGACGGGCGGACCCTGCTGGTGCACGCCGTCCGCGAACGCGCAGGGCTCACCGGCACGCACGTCGGGTGCCTCACCGGGGACTGCGGCGCGTGCACGGTCGTCCTCGACGGCCGCACCACCAAGTCCTGCTCGGTGCTGGCGCTGAGCGCGGACGGCGGCGAGGTCGAGACCGTCGAGTCGCTCGCCGACGGCGACGCGCTGCACCCCGTGCAGGAGGCGTTCTGGGACGAGTTCGCCTTCCAGTGCGGCTTCTGCCTGCCGGGCATGCTGCTCACCGCGAAGGAGCTGATCGAGTCCACTCCGGACCCGACCGACGAGCAGATCCTGGCCGCGATCAACGGGAACCTGTGCCGCTGCACCGGGTACAACACGATCGTCGCGGCCGTGCGCGAGGCCGCCCGCCGCGTCCGGGAGGCCGGATGACGCCCGCGGAGATCGTCGAGGACTTCCTGGCCGCCGTCGAACAGGGCCGTGCCGAGGACGCCGCACGCCACCTGGACCCGTCCGTCCGGATGCTCTTCCCCGGCGGCCGCGAGTACCGGGACCTGGCGGAACTGGCCGCCGTGTCGGCGACCCGCTACCGCTCTGTCGGCAAGCACCGCGACCACTGCGACACGGTGGACGACGTCGTGTACTCGTGGGGACGCCTGTACGGCGAGAACCTGCACGGCGTCCGCTTCGACCACGTCCGCTACGTCGACCGGTTCGTGCTGCGGGACGGGCTGATCGTCGAACAACTCGTCTGGAACGACCTCGCCGAGACCGGCGTGCTGCACGCCAGGACCGAGGCCGAGCTGGACGCCCGGTGGCGGCCGTGACGGCCTGGCCGCGGGTGTTCTCGCCGGTCGAGATCGGCGGGGTGCGGCTGCGCAACCGCGTGTTCGTCTCCGCCCACACCACCAACTTCGGCCAGGACTTCCTGCCGACCGACCGGCACGTGGCCTACCACGCGGAACGGGCGCGCGGCGGCGCCGGGCTGATCGTCACCGAACCGCTGCGCGTGCACCCCACCAGTCTCGGCAGGGCGGGCGGCCTGGCGTCGATCCCCGCCGCCCTGCCGGGCCTCCAGCGCATCACGGAGGCCGTGCGCGGCGCCGGTGCCGCCGTGTTCACCCAGATCACGCACGCGGGCCGGCACAGCGAGAACGTCTTCCGCCGCACCGCCGCCTGGGGGCCGTCCGCCCGTCGCTGGAACGCGGCCGGGAGCACCCCACATGCGATGTCGCGCCGCGACATGACCGAGGTCCGCGACGCCTACGTGCGCGCCGCCCACCTCGCCGTGGCGGCGGGGTTCCAGGGCGTGGAGATCCACTTCGGTCACGGGCACCTGCTGCACCAGTTCATCTCGCCGCACTCCAACGTCCGCGAGGACTCCTACGGCGGCAGCCTCGACAATCGCCTCCGCTACCCGCTGGAGGTGCTCGACGCCGTCCTGGACGCCATCGGCTCCGCGGTCGCGGTCGGTGTGCGGATGAGCGTGGACGAGCTGGTCGCCGAAGGTCAGGACCTCCAGCAGGGCAAGGACATCGCCGCCCTGCTCGACGGCACCCGCCCGCTCGCGTTCCTCAACCTCTCGCTCGCCTCGTACACGGTGCCGTCCATCGGTCACCACGTCGCCGACATGAGCGAGGGCCACACCCCGTACCTGGCGCAGACCCTGGCCGTCGCCGCCGGGTGCACCAGGACGCCCGTGCTCGCCGCGTGCCGGTTCGTCGACCTCGACGACGCCGAACGCGGACTCGCCGCCGGGCTCGCGGCCGTCGCGATGACCCGCGCCCACATCGCCGACCCGCACCTGCTGGCCAAGGCGGGCCAGGGCCGTGCCGCCGACATCCGGCCGTGCGTCTCCTGCAACTTCTGCATCGGCGAGATCGCCGGGCACCGCCCCATCACCTGCATGGTCAACCCGGCCGTGGGCCGCGAGACCGAGTGGCCCGAGGTCCCCGAACCCGCTGCCACGCCGGGCAGGATCGTCGTGATCGGCGGGGGACCGGCCGGTGCCGAGGCCGCCGCGCTCGCCGCCGAACGCGGCCACACCGTCACGGTCTGGGAGGCGGCGGGCGAGCTCGGCGGCCAGCTGCGGATCGGACGACGTGGTGCCGGGCGCGGCCACCTCGACCGGTTGCGCCGCCACCAGCAACGCCGGCTCGCCCGGCTCGGCGTGCCCGTCCGTCCGCGCAGGGCCACCGCCGCCGACGTGCTCGCCGAGGCCCCGACCGCCGTCGTGCTCGCCACCGGCGGCGTGCGACGGCCCCGCGACATCCCCGGCTGGGGCACCGCGCTGACCCCGGACGACGTGCTGCGCGGCCGCGAGTGGTCCGGCCGGACACTGCTCGTCCTCGACGACGAGGGCAGCTGGACCACCGCCTCGGTGGCCGAGACCGCCGCCCGGTGCGGCGCGGCCGTGCACGTCGTCTCGGCACCGGCGGCCCCGCTCTGGGCGGTCAGCGAGTACAGCCGCATGACCGCCGTGGAACGCCTGCGCGGCCTGGGAGTCCGGTTCTGGACGTCGTCCACTGTGGACGTGCGTGCCGCGACCGTCACGAACTCCCTGACCGACGCGAGATCCGCGCTGCCCGGCCTGACCGACGTGGTCGTCGTCGAGCCCCCGGACCCCGAGGACGCGCTCGCCGGCGAACTGGCCGAGGCGGGCGTGCCCGTGCACCTCGCCGGGGACGCCGTCGCCCCGCGCTCACTGCTGGAAGCCGTCGCCGAGGGGCACGTCCTCGGCCGCTCGATCTAGGAGGCCCCGCATGGCCCGCAAGCTCGTCCTGCTGACCTACAACATCAAGCCGGGCGTCCCGCTGGAGGAGTACGCCGAGTACACGCGCACGGTCGACTACCCGGTCTTCCGGCAGAACCCCGGCATCCAGAACTACGCGAACTACGTCGTGCGGCAGAACGCGCGCGGCGAGGAGTGGTTCAAGCACTTCGACCTCATGTTCGTCGACGACCTGGACGCCTTCCACGCCGGGGGAGCGCTGCACCACGGCGACCCGGCCGTCCTCGCGCACGCCGCGAAGTGGCGCGAGAAGTGGGGCCAGGACCCGGCGACCGGCTGGCGCACGGACGTCAACATCACCTACGCCGACGAGATCTGGGGGTGAGCACGGCCCGCGGCGGACGGGTGGTCTGGCTGGCCGTCCTGGTCGGCGCGGGCTACATGCTCCCGCTCTACCTGACCGGCGCGCTGAGCGTGCTGATCAGGGACGACCTGGGCCTGTCCGCGCCCGAGTTCGGTGCCGTGGTGTCGGCGTTCTTCGCCGTGGGCGGGGTGCTGATGCCGTTCGGCGGCCGGATCGTCGACCGGGTGGGCGCGGCCGCCGCCGTGCGGCTGGCCATCGCCGGGGCGGTCCTGTGCCTGGGGCTCGCGGCCGCGTTCGGCGGCACGGCGACCGGGCTGACGCTGGCGCTGGTCGTCGGCGGGGTCGGCACGGCGGTGGCCGGACCGGTGGGCGGGATGCTGATCGCGCGGGGAGTGCCGCCGCGCGCGGCACCCCGGGCGTTCGCGCTGGAACGGTCGTCCATCCCGGCGGCGACACTGGTCGCCGGACTGGCCGTGCCGACGCTCGCGGTGGTCCTGCACTGGCGGGCGGTGTTCCTCTGCGCGGCCGTGGCGGTGGCGGCGATCGCGCTGGTGCCGGTGCCGGGGCTGTCGCCGCCGGTGGCTAGGAAGCACGGCGGGTCGTTGCGTCCCCTCGGGCCGTTGCTGGTGATGACGGCGGTGTTCTTCCTCGGTTCCGCGGCGGCGACGTCGATGAGCGCGTTCCTCGTCGGCTACGGCGTTTCGCTCGGCGAAACGGCCGGGCTGGCCGGGGTGGTGCTGGCGGTGGCGAGCGCGGGCACGATCGGCGCCCGGCTGCTGCTGGGCTTCCAGCGCGGCAGAACCCCGGGTAGAGGCACTCTCGTCGGGTTTCTCCTGCTCGGCGCGGCCGGCTTCGCGCTGCTCGCCGTTCCGGCGGAGTGGGCGCTGTGGTCCGGTGCGCTGCTGGCGGGCGCGGCGGGCTGGGGCTGGACCGGGGTGGCGGGCCACGCCGTGGTCAGCGCGTACGCCTCGGCGCCGGGGTCCGCGACCGCCGCGGTGCAGGCAGGAGGCTGTCTGGGCGGGGTCGCCGGGCCGTTGCTGATGGGCTGGCTGACCGACGGCGGCACGTACGCCGGCGGGTGGCTCGCGCTCGGCGGACTGCTCGTGCTGAGCGCGTCCGGAGCCGCCCTGAACCGGCGGATGTGGGCTTCTTCGCACGTCCCGGTGGTCGTGGCCCTTGACCCTCGCGACCCGGCGTGCCTAACCTCTGAGCGGAACAGCGTTCGCCTCAACGGAACAGCCTCGGCGGTTTCCGAGGCGGGAAAGGGGGGACCCGTGACCAACGGACCGCTGACCGGAGTGCGCGTCCTCGACGTCTCCACGATCCTGGCCGGGCCGCTGTGCGCGCGGATTCTGGGCGACCACGGCGCCGACGTCGTCAAGATCGAGCACCCCGTCGCCGGCGACGGCATGCGCGGCCACGGCCAGGTGAAGGACGGGACCCCGTTGTGGTGGAAGGAGATCTCCCGCAACAAGCGCCACATCGGACTCAACCTGTCCACACCGGACGGTGCCGCGCTGCTGCTGCGCCTCGCCGCCGAGGCCGACGTCCTCGTCGAGAACTTCCGCCCCGGCACGCTGGAGCGGTGGGGGATCGGGCCGCAGCGGCTGCACGAGGCCAACCCCGGCCTGATCGTCGTGCGGGTCACCGGCTTCGGCCAGACCGGCCCTTACGCGGCACGGGCGGGCTTCGGCACGCTCGCCGAGGCGATGAGCGGGTTCGCGCACATGACCGGCGAGGCCGACGGCCCGCCCACGCTGCCCGCGTTCGGGCTCGCCGACAGCATCTGCGGCATCACCGCGTCCTCCGCCGTCGCGATGGCGCTGTACGCCCGCGACCGCAACGGCGGCAAGGGCGACGTCATCGACATCAACCTGCTCGAACCGATCATGACCGCGGTCGGGCCGGGCCCGATGGTCTACGACCAGCTCGGCGTCGTCGGCCACCGGCACGGCAACCGGTCCACCAACAACGCCCCGCGCAACACCTACCGCACCAAGGACGACCGCTGGGTCGCCATCTCCACCAGCGCCCAGCGCATCGCGGAACGGGTGCTGACGCTCGTCGGGCATCCCGAGGTGATCGAGGAACCCTGGTTCGCCTCCGGCCACGGCCGCGCCGCGCACGCCGACCTGCTCGACGCCCACGTCGGCGGCTGGATCGCCGACCGCACCGAGGCCGAGGTCGCCGCCGCGTTCGCCGAGGCCGGCGCCGCCGTCGCCCCCGTCTACTCCGCCCGCGACCTCGTCGAGGACGAGCACGTGACGGCCACCGGGATGCTCACCCGCGTCGAGGACCCCGACTTCGGCGACCTGCTCATGCACAACGTGCTGTGGCGCAGCGCCTCCACGCCCGGCGGCATCCGGTTCACCGGCCGTGCCCTGGGCGCCGACACCGACGACGTGCTCGGCGGCCTCGGCCTCGACCAGTCCGAAGTGGACGACCTGCGCACCCGAGGCGTCGTCGCGTGAACCCCCTGCTCACCCCCACCCCGTCAGCGAGGACGACCATGGCCCCGATCTCCCCGGCCGCCACGACCACGGCGGCGTTGCTGGACGCCGTCGCCACGGGTCTGGTGACGCACGACCTGGGCCGCCCGCTCACGGTCGGCATGCCGCAGTCGCCCAACCACCCGCAGTACTGGCACGCGCTGCCCCGCCGCCACGGTGACGCGGTGCGCGCCGACGGCGGCTCGGCGGCCAACGACATCATCACCATGGGCACGCACGTCGGCACCCACATCGATGCCCTCGCCCACGTCTCGCACGACGGCAGGTTGTTCGGCGGCGTGGACGCGGTCGAGGCCGGGCGCGGCGGCAAGTTCGTGGACCACGGCGTGCACACCGTCGCCCCGATGGTCCGCCGGGGCGTGCTGCTGGACGTGCCGGCGGCCGTCGGCGACCCGGCAGGCCTGCCGGCGGGCCACGAGATCACCCCGGACGAGCTGGCCGCGACCGAGCAGGCCCAGGGCACCGAGGTGCGTGCCGGTGACGTCGTGCTGATCCGCAGCGGCTGGGGCCGTCTCTTCGACGACCCGGACAGGACCGTCTACCAGGGCAAGGACACCGGCGTCCCCGGAATCGGCGAGGCCGGCGCGCGGTGGCTCGCGGACCGGGGCGTGCACGCGGCCGGTGCCGACACGATCGCGTTCGAATGCCTGCCACCCGGCGCGGGCCACGCCGTCCTGCCCGCGCACCGCGTGCTGCTGGTGGAGAGCGGCATCTACATCATCGAGACGCTGAACCTGGAGGGCGTGGCCGCCGCGGGCGCGCACGAGTTCCTGTTCGTGCTCTCGCCGCTGCCGTTGTTCGGCGCGACCGGTTCGCCCGTCCGCCCGCTCGCGGTGGTGGGCGCATGACGACTCTCGCGCAGCAGTTGGCCACCTTCGCCGCGACGTCGGTGAAGGACGGCGTGCCGGACGACGTCTCGTTGTCCGTGCGGCGCCGGGTCCTCGACGTCCTCGGGCTCTGCGTGGCCGCGCACCGGTTGCCCACCAGCCGCGCCGCCGCCGACCACGTCGCGGACCAGGGCGGACGGGCGGAGGCGACCGCGATCGGCGTTGCTCGTCCCGTGCCCGCGACCGGGGCGGCGTTCGTCAACGGCGTGCTCGCGCACTCGCTGGACTACGACGACACGCACCTGCCGTCCGTGCTGCACCCCAGCGCGAGCGTGATCCCCGCGGCCCTCGCCGCGGGGGAGGCGGCCGGGGCGCACGGCCGGGACGTCGTGTCCGCGATCGCCGCCGGGCTGGAGATCGCGATCCGGCTCGGCATGGCGGGCTACGACCACGAGCTCGGCAACTCCGTCTACTTCGAACACGGCCAGCACGCCACGTCGATCTGCGGCGCGATGGGCTCGGCCGCCGCGGCCGCGTTGCTCTACGGGCTGGGGGAGCAGGGCGTGCTCGACGCGCTCGGCGTCACCGCGTCGTTCGCGGGCGGGATCATCGAGGCCAACCGGACCGGCGGCACCGTGAAGCGCCTGCACTGCGGGTGGGCGGCCCAGTCCGGGGTGTCCGCGGCGCAGCTCGTCCGGCGCGGGTTCACCGGACCGCCGACCGTGCTGGAGGGCCGGTTCGGGCTCTTCCGGTCGTTCCTGCGCGACCAGGTCGACCTCGCCGCCGTCACCGACGGCCTCGGCAGCACGTGGGCGGTGCCGGGGATCTTCTTCAAGCCCTACCCCGCCAACCACTTCACGCACGCGGCGATCGACGCCGGGCTGTTGCTGCGCGCCGACGGCGCGCCCGCCGACCCCGAGCTGGTGGAGTCGATCGAACTGCGCGTGCCGTCCGCCGTCATCCGGACCATCGGTGAGCCGATCGACGTCAAGCGCGCGCCCGTCACCGGCTACCAGGCCCAGTTCTCCGGCCCGTTCGCCGTGGTGACCGGCCTGCTCGGCGGGTCGGGCCTGGGCGCGGGCCTCGACGACTTCACCGACGACCTGGCGGGCGACCCGCTGCGCAGGGCGTTGATGGCCAAGGTGTCCGTGGTGCCGGACGCGGCGTGCGATGAGATCTTCCCGTACCAGTTCCCGGCCACCGTCGTGGTGCACGGGACCGACGGGCAGCGGTGGAGGGCCGAGGTCACCACCAACCGCGGCGGGCCCGACCGCCCGCTGTCCGACGCCGAGCTGGGCGTCAAGTTCACCGACAACACCAGGGACCGCCTGACCGGTGAGGTCGCCGCGACCGCACGCGACACCGCGCTGGCCCTGCACACCGTCGCCGACCTCGGCACGCTGTTGCGTCCCCTCACCCGTTTCACCGACTGACCAGGAGACGGTTCCGATGGCTCTCGACCTGCTAGTCACCAACGTCCGCGTCGTCCGCCACGACCGGCCGGAGCCCGAGCGCGCCGACATCGGCGTCGCCGGCGGCAAGATCGTGCGCGTCGCGCCGGGCATCGACCCGTCCGAGGCCGCCGTGGTCGTGGACGGCGGCGGGAAGCTCGCGTTCCCCGGCGTCGTGGACGCCCACCAGCACTGGGGCATCTACAACCCGCTGGAGATCGACACCGGCACCGAGAGCCGCGCGTGCGCCCAGGGCGGCGTCACGACCGCGCTGAACTACATCCGCACCGGGCAGTACTACATGAACCGCGGCGGCTCGTACGCCGAGGTGTTCCCGGAGATCCTGGCCGCGTCCTCCGGGAAGTCCTACGTGGACTACGCGTTCCACCTCGCGCCGATGTCCCGCGAGCACCTGGGTGAGATCGGCGACCTGGTGACCGAGCACGGCGTGACGTCGTTCAAGATCTTCATGTTCTACGGCGGCCACGGACTGCACGGCCGCAGCGCCGACCAGAGCTCGTTCCTGATGATCCCGCCGGACGAGCGCTACGACATCGCGCACTTCGAGTTCGTGATGCGGGCCGTGCAGGCGGCACGGGAGGCGAACCCGGAGCTGGCCGACGAGATCTCGCTGTCGCTGCACTGCGAGACGGCCGAGATCATGACCGCGTACACGAAGATGGTCGAGGAGGCCGGCGAGCTCACCGGGCTCGCGGCCTACAGCGCGTCCCGGCCGCAGCACTCCGAGGGCCTCGCCGTGTCGATCGCGTCCTACCTGGCGCACGAGACCGGTCTGCCCACGATCAACCTGCTGCACCTGTCGTCGGCGAAGGCGATGGACGCGGCGCTGCGGATGGCGAAGGCGTTCCCGCACATCCGGTTCCGCCGCGAGGTCACCGTCGGGCACCTGCTCGCCGACATCGACACCGCCTCGGGCCTGGGCGCCAAGGTGAACCCGCCGATCCGCCCGCGCGAGGACGTCGAGGCGCTGTGGGAGCACGTGCTCGCGGGCGAGGTCGACTGGGTCGTCTCCGACCACGCGTGCTGCCGCGACGAGCAGAAGTTCGGCGACCCCAGGGACAACGTGTTCCTGGCCAAGTCCGGTTTCGGCGGCGCGGAGTACCTGTTGCCCGGCATGGTGACGGAGGGTGTGCGGCGCGGGATGTCGTTGGGAGACATCGCGAAGCTGCTGTCCTGGAACCCGGCCGTCCGCTTCGGCCTGCGCACCAAGGGGGCGATCGGCGTGGGCTACGACGCCGACTTCACCCTGGTCGACCCGGCCACCACCTGGACCGTTCGCGCCGAGGACTCCGAGTCCACGCAGGAGTACACGCCGTTCGAGGGCTTCGAGCTGACGGCGGCCGTCACCGACACGTTCGTGCGCGGCCACCACGTCCTGGAGGCGGGCAAGGTCATCGGCGACCCGGTCGGCTCCTACCTCAAGCGCCCGACCGGCGCATGAACCCGCGCTCGTACCTCTACGTCCCCGGTGACCAGCCGGACAAGCTGGCCAAGGCCTCCTCGCGGGGCGCCGACGCCCTGATCGCGGACCTGGAGGACGCCGTCCCGCCGGCGGCCAAGCAGACCGCCCGCTCGACCGTCGCCGCGTACCTGAGCGGTGGCGGCCGAGCGTGGGTCCGCGTCAACGCCGGCGCCGCCGCCGAGGACCTCGCGGCGATCGCGGGGTGCGCCGGCCTGCAGGGCGTGGTCGTGCCCAAGGCCGAACCGGCGTTGCTGTCCGAAGTGGACGAACTGCTGGGCGAGCGGCCGATCCCGGTGCTGGCGATGGTCGAGACCGCACGGGGGATCCGCCGCCTGGACGAGGTGGCGGCGTCTCCCCGGGTCGTCCGGCTCGGCATCGGGGAGGCGGACCTGGCGGGCGAGCTGGGCCTGCGCCTCGACGCCGATCGCACGCAGCTGTGGCCGGTCCGCCTGGAGCTCGTCCTGGCGTCGGCCGCCGCGGGCCTGGTCCCGCCGGCCGGACCCGTGGAGACCGCCGTCCGCGACCTCGGCCGCCTGCGCACCACCACCGAAACCCTTCTCCACCAAGGATTCCGGGCGCGGACCACCCTCACCCCGGCCCAGGTGGACGTCGTCAACTCCGTCTTCACCCCCACGACGGAGGAGATCGCCGCCGCACGCCGGGTGGTGGACCGGCTGTCCGCCGACGCCGTCTGGATCGACGACGACGGCCGGTTCGTCGACGCCGCGGTCGTGCGCACCGCTCAGGACGTTCTCGCACGGGCCGATGCCGTCCCCGGACCCGCCGGTTCACGTCGATCGTGACACGGGGTGGAGAGCGCACTTCATGATCTGAGTTAGGGTGTCCTTACTTGGATCGGGGAGGTCGGCATCAGCAGCGGTGGGGACGTGGCGCGGGTTCGCCGGCGGGTGTTGCGGCGGCAACGGGGCCGGGTGGCAGGCGCTTCGCTGCTGCTCATGGGGCATCAGACGTGCGAGGCGCTGGTCCCGGTCGCGTTGGGGCTGGCGATCGACGAGGCGGTGGCCACCGGTGAGGTCACCGCGCTGGTGCTGAGCGTCGGGGGACTGGTGGTGCTGTTCGCCGCGCTGAACACGTGTTATCGCTGGTTCGCCCGGTCGGCTCAGCTGGCCGTGATCGACGAGGCCCACGCGCTGCGCGTCGAGCTCGGCGCCCGGCTGCTGCGCGTCGGTGGTGCCGCGGCCGCGCGGCACCGGGGCGAGTTGCTGACGATCGCGTCGTCGGACGCGGACCAGGTCTCCCGTGCCGTGGTGTGGATCGCCGGTCTGGCCGGGTCGGTCGCGGCCCTGGGCGTGAGCTGTGCGGTGCTGGTCGGCATCGACGTGCGGCTCGGGCTGCTGCTGATCGTGACCGCGGTGGTGACGACCTTCGGGCTGAACGCGCTCTCGCCGCTGCTCGCCCGGCGGGTGGCCGGGCAGCAGGAAGCGCTGGCGGCCGCGTCCGCGCTGGCGACGGATCTGGTGACGGGGCTGCGGGTGGTGCACGGCCTGCGCGCCGAGGAGACCGCCGTGCGGCGGTACCGCACGGTGAGCCGGGCCGCCGAGGCGGCCGGGATCCGCTCGGGCACGGCGGCGTCGCTGCAGCTCGGGGTGACCGTGCTGGCGGGCACGATCGTGCTGGTCGTGGCCGTGTTCTCGGCCGGCCTGCTCGCGGTGGACGGGGCGATCGGGATCGGCGCGTTCGTCGCCGCGATCGGTGCGGCCCAGTTCATCGCCGAACCGCTGTCGGGAGTGGGGATGTACCTGCGCTTCGGGGCGGCGGCGCTGGCGAGCTCCGGCCGGGTCGGGGGCGTTCTGGACGACGAGGCGGAGCCTGCCGGTGCGGCATCCGGCGAGGGGCCTCCCGTCACGATCCGGATCCTGGCCGACGGGTGCACCGGGGTCGTCGCCGATCCGGCGGTGGTCGACGAGCTGCTCGAGGTGCTGCGGGGACGGGAGCCGGGGCGAGTGCGGGTGGAGTGGCAGGGTGATGCGCCCGCACGGGTGCACGTCGAGCCGGTCCGGGCGCACCTGTTCGCGGGCACGTTCGAGGACAACCTCGCACTGGGACGTCCGGCGCACTCACCGGAGCGGTGGCGGCCGGTGCTGGCCGCCGCCGGGGCCGCCGAGATCGTGGACGCCCGGCCGGGTGGTCTGCTCGAACCCCTGCGGGATCGCGGGCTGAGCCTGTCGGGTGGGCAGCGGCAGCGGATCGTGCTGGCGCGCGCGTTGCACACCGACCCGCCCGCGCTGGTGCTGACCGAGCCGACGACCGCACTGGACCCGGTGACCGAGCACGCCGTCGCGGACGGGCTGCGCGCACATCGGCACGGTCCCGGCACCGGACGCCGGGCGACGGTCGTGGCCACCACGAGCCCGATCCTGCTCGGCCGCACCGATCAGGTCGTCTTCGCGCGGTCGTCCGGCGACGTGGTGATCGGCACCCATTACGGGCTCCTCGACAGCGAGCCGGACTACCGCAGGAGGGTTCTCGGATGAGCCGGCGTCTTCCCCTGGCCACGGCCGCCGAGGTCCGCCGGGCGGTCGGCGGGTATCTGCGGGACCAGCGCGGCCTGGCCGTCGCGACGCTGGCGCTCGCCGTCGCCGCGTCCCTGTCGGGACTCGTCGCGCCGTGGGTCGTCGGCAGGATCGTCGACGAGGTGATCGGCGGGGCGGAGGCCGCGAGCATCGTCGGTCTCACGGCACTGGTCGGAGCGGCGGGGCTGGCCGCCGCCGTGCTGACCGCGCTCAGCGGGGCGCTCGTCGCGCGGATCGGGCAACGGGTGCTCGCGCGGATGCGGGAGGACACCGTCGCCGCGGCACTGCGGATGCCCGCGGCCGAGGTCGAGGAGACCGGGCGCGGGGACCTGCTCAGCCGGGTCGGTGACGACGTCGCGGTGATCAGCGAGGTCGTCGCCACGCTGCTCGCGCCGTGGGTCGGAGCGGTGCTGACCGTCGGGCTGACGATGGCGGGCCTGTTCGCCCTCGATCCCTGGCTCGCCGTCGCCGGCCTGCTCGCGATCCCGGTCTACGGCTTCGCGTTGCGCTGGTACCTGCCCCGCGCGGCGGTCCGCTACGCCGAGGAACGCGCGGCGTTCGGCGATCGCGCCGAGACGCTCGTGTCCGCGCTCGATGGGCTTCCCACGCTGCGCGCCTACGGTGCCGAGGAGCGCCACGTCGACCTGATCGGCGAGTCCTCGCGCCGGGCCCGCGACGTCTCGCGCTCGATCCTGTGGTTCGCCACGGCCTGGGGCAAGTGGATCAACATCGCCGAGCTGGTCGGCCTGGTCTCCATCGTGATCACCGGATTCGTCCTCGTGCGCACTGGATCGGCGTCGGTGGGGGCCGTGACCGCGGCGGCGCTGTACTTCCACCGGCTGTTCAACCCGCTGGGCCTGCTGGTGTTCAGCTTCGACCAGGTGCAGTCCGCGATGGCGAGCCTGCAGCGCATCGTCGGCGTGATCGGGAACGCCTCACCCGGCCCCGCCGTCTCGGCACCGGTGCGCACCGGTGACCTGCGCGCGGAGGCGGTGACGCATCGCTACCCCGGCACGGCCGAACCGGTCCTGCACGACGTCTCCGTGCGGCTGCGGCAGGGAGAGACGGTCGCGCTGGTCGGCGCGAGCGGCGCCGGGAAGTCCACGCTGGCGGTCCTGCTCGCCGGACTCGCCGCGCCGAGCGAAGGACGTGTGAGCTGGGCCGGGGCGATCCCGGACCGGGCGGCACCGCTGGTCCTGGTGACCCAGGAGACGCACGTCTTCGCGGGCCCGCTGGCCGAGGACCTGCGCCTGGCCGACCCCTCCGCGACCGACGCCGACGCCGAACGCGCGCTGCGGGCCGTCGGCGCGCACTGGATCGACGAGTTGCCCGACGGTGTCCGGACCGTCGTCGGTGAACTGGGGCGCGAGCTGGACCCGGCGCAGACCGCGCAGGTGGCGCTGGCTCGCGCACTGCTCGCCGACCCGGCCGTGGTGCTGCTCGACGAGGCCACGGCCGAGGCCGACAGCCGCGACGCGACCCGGCTGGAGGACGCGGCCGCCGCCGTCCTCAAAGGACGGACCGGGCTCGTGGTGGCGCATCGGCTGCGGCAGGCCGCCACGGCCGACCGCATCCTGGTCCTGGAGCACGGCCGGATCGTCGAGTCGGGCGACCACGACGCCCTGATCGCCGCGGACGGGCAGTACGCCCGGCTCTGGGCCGCCTGGGAGTCGGCCCGTCCGCGACGGGACTGACGTGGCGCGACCATTCCGGGCACGGGTACCGCCACTGTCCGGAGTGGAGTTTCGTGATGGACCGCTCACCTCTCCGCGGGGTCTGACGGCGGATAGTTAGGTTAGGCTGCCCTCATGTTGGAAGGTGAGGGCAGCGTGCTGGCCGGGCGGTCTCTGGTTCTGGCGCACCACGAGCACCGGGTCGTGCACGGGGTGTCGGTGGAACTGACGCCGGGCACCGTCACCGCGCTCGTGGGCCCCAACGGATCGGGCAAGTCGACGGTCCTGCGGTCGCTCGCCCGGTTGCACCGGCCCGAGGACGGCGAGGTCCACCTCGGCGACCGGGCGGTCTGGCGCGGTTCGGCGTTGTCGGGCAAGGAGTTCGCCCGTCACGTCACGTTGCTCACCCAGCAGCGGCCGACGCCGTCCGGCGTGTCGGTCGAGGACGTCGTCGGCTACGGCCGCCACCCGTACCGCACCGGGTGGCGCGGCGTGGACCCGGACGGGAAGGCCGCCGTCGCGAAGGCGATGGCGATGACCGGCGTCACCGAGATGGCCGCCCGCGGTGTGGACGAGCTGTCCGGCGGTGAGCTGCAACGGGTGTGGCTGGCGTCGTGCCTGGCCCAGCAGACGTCCGTCCTGCTGCTCGACGAGCCGACCAACCACCTCGACCTGCGCTACCAGGTGGAGGTCCTGGACGTCGTGCGGGATCTCGCCGACGACCACGGCGTCGCGGTCGGGGTGGTGCTGCACGACCTCGACCACGCGGCGATCATCGCCGACCGCGTGATCCTGCTGGCGGAAGGGCTGGCCCTCGCCTCCGGCCCGGTCGGTGAAGTGCTCACGGCCGAGCACCTGACCGAGGCGTACGGCGTCGTCGTGCACGTCGCGGACGACCCGGTCACCGGAACCCTGCACTGCCGCCCTGTCGGCCGGCACACCCCTCGCGTCTGAACCACTACCCCGGAAGGCCCCGTCATGCGAGTCCCAGTCCTGGTCGCGGTCGCCGCGATCGCGCTCACCGCCTGCGGCACAACGGAAACACCGCAGACCCAGCCCACCGAGAACGCCGGCGGTCCGGTGACCGTCACCGACGCCCGCGGCAAGGCGGTCGAGCTGAAGTCCGCCGCGAAGCGCGTCGTCGTGCTGGAGTGGGGCGAGGCCGAGGTGGTGGCGTCACTGGGTGTGATGCCGGTCGGGGCCGCGGACACCGCGGGGTACAAGACCTGGGACTCGGCCGTGGCACTGGACGCCTCGGTGAAGGACGTGGGCAAGCGCGGTGAGCCGAGCGTGGACGCGATCGTGGCGCTCGACCCGGACGTCGTGATCATGGCGGCCGAGCGGGACTCGACGGTGGTGCCGCAACTGGAGAAGTACGTGCCGGTCGTCGTCACGAAGTCCAGTGACGCGGCGCGGAACTTCGACCGGTTGCGCGAGGACGTGAAGATCATCGCGCAGGCACTGGGCAAGACCGCGGAGGCGGACAAGCTGCTGTCCGAAATGGACACCAAGCTGGCCGACGGCAAGAAGGCGTTGGCCGCCAAGGCGGGCACGCCGTTCTTCATGGCGGACGGCTGGCTCGAGGGCAGCACCGTCAGCATCCGGCCGTTCGGCAAGGGATCCCTGGTCTCCGACACCGCGGAACAGCTGGGGCTCAAGAACGCGTGGACCGGTCAGGTCGACGCGCAGTGGGGCCTCGGCCAGACCGACGTCGAGGGCCTGACCGCGCTGTCCGACCCGAACACCGTGCTGTTCTACAGCGCGTCCGAGGACGACGTCTTCACGACCGGCCTCGCGCAGAACCCGGTGTGGCAGCGGCTTCCGTTCGTGTCGGCCAAGAAGGTCTACAAGCTCGAACCGGGCACGTGGACGTTCGGCGGCCCGAAGTCCGTCGGGCACATCGCCGACCAGATCGTGAAAGCACTCGCCTGACCGTGCGCAACGCCGTCGTCGCGGTGGCGAGCGTGGTGCTCATCGCCCTGCTCGCCGCCGTCCACCTCACCCAGGGCACCGCCGACACCGGCGTGCTCGACGTACTGCGCGCCGTCGTCGGAGCAGGCGACGAGCAGACCACCGCCGTCCTGACCGGGTCCCGGCTGCCCCGGCTGCTCACCGCCCTGCTGCTCGGGCTGGCGCTGGGCGTCGCGGGCGCGGGCATGCAGTCCGTGGCGCGCAACCCCCTCGCGGCCCCGGACACGCTGGCCGTGAACGCCGGCGCGTACCTGGCGGTCGTCGCGGTGTCCGCCTTCGGGCTGACGCTGCCGACCCTGCCCGCCGGCGCGACGGCGTTCCTCGGAGCGCTGGCGGCGGCGGCCGTCGTGCTGGGCCTGTCCGGTGCGGCCTCGGCGACACCGCGGCTGGTCCTGATCGGCTCCGCGGTGACGCTGGCGCTGCAGTCGATCACGATGCTGCTGCTGCTGTTCTACGAACAGGAGACGGCGGGACTGTTCGCCTGGGGGAGCGGCTCGCTGAGCGTGGCGAACCTGGACGCCACCGCCCGGATGGCACCGATCGTGGTCGCGGCGATCGTCGCGCTGATCGCCATGAGCCGGTCGCTGGACGTCCTGGCGCTGGGCGACGACAGCGCGACGGTCGTGGGCCTGAACGTGCGCCGCACCCGCATCGGCGCGGTGCTGCTGACCGTGGCGCTCACCGCCGCGGCGGTGACCGTCGCCGGACCCGTCGGGTTCGTGGGACTCTGCGCGCCGGTGATCACCCGCCTGCTCATGTCCGCGAACGGCCGCCATCGCGCGCTGCTGCCGTTGTCCGGACTCGTCGGCGTCGTGCTGGTGCTCGGTGCCGACGTGCTGCTGCGGGCCGTGATGGGCTCGGCGGCGGCGTTGCGCGTGCCGACCGGCGTGATCACCACGGTCGTGGGCGCGGTGGTGCTGGTGTGGCTGGCCCGCCGCAGCCGTCCCGGCGGGACGCGCCGGCAACCGCCGGCGGGCCGCGTCGGCGTGGCGGGCTCGCGGCGCCGGCTCGTCCTCACCTGCGCCGTCGTCGCGGTGCTGCTGGTGGTCGCACCGCTCGTCGGAATGCTGCTGGGCGACCGGCTCGTGCTCCTCGGCGACCTCGCGAACTGGCTGTCCGGCCGCACCGGCACCGCACTGACGTTCGTGCTCGACCAACGGCTGCCGCGAGTGCTCGCCGCGCTGACCGCGGGCGCCGCGCTGGCCGTGTCCGGCTGCGGCATCCAGTCCGTGAGCCGCAACCCGCTCGCCGAACCCGGGCTGCTCGGCATCACCGCCGGCGCGGGCCTCGGCGCCATCGCCCTGATCACCTTCGTGCCGCTGGCCGGCGCGTGGCAGATCGCCGGTGCGGCCGGCACGGGAGCCGCTGTCGCGTTCGCGCTGGTCTACGGCCTGGCGTGGCGGTCGGGCCTGGACTCCGACCGGCTGGTGATCATCGGCATCGGGCTCTGGTCCGGCGGCATGGCCCTGATCACGCTGATGATCGTGACCTCGGACCCGTGGAACACGGCCAAGGCGCTCACCTGGCTGTCCGGCTCCACCTACGGCCGCACGCTCGACCAGGTGGTGCCCGGGCTGCTCGCACTGGCGATCCTGGTGCCGCTGCTGTGGTCGCGGCACCGGGAGCTCGACCTGCACGGCATCGACGACGACACCCCGCGGCTCCTCGGCCTGCCCCTGGAACGGTCGCGCGTGGTGATCCTCGCCGCGTGCGGAGTCCTCGCGGCGACGGCCGTGGCCGCGATCGGTGTCGTGGCCTTCGTCGGGCTCGTCGCACCGCACCTGGCGCGGTCCCTGGTCGGCGGCCGTCACGCCCGCGTCATCCCGGTGGCCGCGGCGATCGGCGCGGTCATGGTCAGCGCCGCGGACACACTGGGACGCACGGTCATCGCCCCGGCGCAGATCCCCGCGGGCCTCGTCATCGCACTGATCGGCACGCCCTACTTCGTGGTGCTGCTCTGGCGGACGCGGACGTGACCCCGGTGATCACGGCAGGCGGACCGCGAGCCAGTCGAGTTCGGCGAACCCGGTCCGCTTGCGCAGCACCACCTTGTTGGCGCCCGTGTTCAGCGGCACCCGCACGGACGTGACCTTCGTGGCCCGGTCGTGGGACTGCGAGTCGAGCCAGCTTCCCGAAGGCGGGTAGGACACCACGGCCCGTTCGGTCCCGTTCACCAGCACCGAGTGGTCCGATGTGGACGGAGTGCCGTTGCCGTACCCGACTTCGAGCACGTAGGTCCCGCCCACCGGGGCGTCGACGGTGAACTCGACCTGGCTGCCGTTCTGGTCCAACCCGGCGACGTAGTCCGGGATGTAGTTCGACCAGTACGGCGCCAGGCGCGCGGACGTCACGGCCGCGTTCTCCGCCTCGTACCGGTGGGTGTCGGGCCGCACGTCGACGTAGTCGACCTCGGCGTAGCCCACGCCCTTGGACAGCCGGATCTCGTTCCTCCCGGCCCCCAGCGCGATCCGCTTCACCGTTGTGTCCAGTTCGGACGGTGCCCACCCCGCCGTCGCGGGATAGCCGACCTCGCCCTGCGGCCGCCCGTTCACCGCGACCTGGTGCGACGCCGTGCCGACACCCGCCGCGTAGCGCACGGTCATGGCGTAGATGCCCGCCGACGGAGCGTCGACGGCGAAGGTCACCGCGCTGTCCGGGTGATCGATCCCGCCGACGTACCCGCCCGCCGACGCCGGCAGCCCGTTCGCGCCGCCGTGCCGCACCGCGGCCGTCACCGTCGCGTTCTCCGCCTCGTGCTTGGTCGGGTACACGTCCGGCGGGCCCGCCCGGCCGATGGTGATCCGGTAGCCGTCGTAGCGGTTCATCCGCCGCAACGGCACGGTCAGCGTGCCGGAGCCGTCGACGGTCATGGACTTGTCGAGGACGTTGTACGTGCCCTGCTTCGGGTCGCCACCGGAATCGACCCTGCGGTTCGCCTCGGCGGGGTCCTTGTCCCAGACCGTCGAGTCGACCCGCACGCGCACCTGGCCCTGCAGTCCTCGCGCGGCCAGCCCGGTGACGCGGAGGTCCACCGGTCCGTCCTCACCACCGGCGAGCACGGTCAGCGCGGCGCCGTCCCACGAGGCGAGCCCGTCGACGCCGAGGTAGCGGCGCCCGTTCGCCGTGTCGTTCCAGCGGTTCACCGGCACCTTCGCACCGCGCATGTCCTTGTACCACTTCATCATCCAGAAACCGCCGTTGGGCTGGAGGGCTCCGCCGCCCACCCGCCGCAGCGTGTTCCCCAGCAGACCGGGGTTGGTGTAGATGGCCAACGCACCGAAGTCGACGTCGTACCGCTCCAGGTCGGCCCAGTACTGGATCATCGTTCCCGGCACGCCCTCGAAGTTCCCGGCGTTGCCGGGGTCGTTGGACTGCGGGCCGTACTCCTCCACGACCACCCGCAGCGGCCTGCCCGGGACGCCCAGCTCGTTCTCCAGGGGCCGGTAGTAGCGGGTCAACGCCTCCGGCACGTCGCCGGGGCTGGGGCCGAGGTTGTGCCAGCCGATCAGCTGCGGCACCGTCCCGGTGTCGATCGCGTTGCGCAGGAAGTCCCGCATCTTCTGCTGCTGACCGCCCTGCCACGGCAGGTAGAACTCCCAGTTCGGGCCGATGACCGGGACGCTCGCGTCGATCGCGCGGATCCTCCGCACGGTCTGCGTCCACAGCCAGTTGAACTTCTGGTCGTACCCCGCGCCCGGCACCGCCGTGTCGTTCGCCAGCCCGTGCAGCTTGTTGTCCGGCTCGTTGAACGGCGCCACCGCGAGCAGCGTGTCCCGGTACGGCTGGATCCGGCGCGTCGCCTCGTCCACCCGCTCGAACCAGTGCGCCGTGCCCTGCCACTGGTACCAGGGGTTGCCGCCCATCAGGTCGTTGAAGCGGGCGATCATCTTCACGCCCGCGCCGCGCGCCTTGGGCGCGACGATCTCGGTGCCGGCCCGCTCGCCCTCGTTCCAGCGCGCGGTCATGTGCTGGGACACGGTGAGATGGGTCTGGCCGAGCAGGTCCGCCGGGGTGTCGGTGGTGCGGCCGGTGACCCCCAGCAGCGAGCCGAGCCCGGCCTTCCTCAGCGGACCGCCGAGCGTTGCCGCGTCGACCACGACGGTGGGCACCGCGGCCTGCGCGGCCGTGGCCGGGGCGATGCCACCGGACAGGACGGCGATCGCGACCGCGACGTGCACTGCTCTCACGGCTGGTACCTCGTTTCCGACACCTCGGCGAAGAAGCTTCTGGCGCAGTTCGAGAAACACGCGGCGGAGGAGCTTCGCCAACGTAGCGACGGGCAGGATCACGGCCAACGTTTCGGCGCATGTTTCGCCGGCGTCGCGGGATTCCTCCGAAAGGTCGGCGACTTTCGGGCGGCCACGAAGCCGCCCGACGTGGAATCACTGCGGCGTAACGAACATCGCGCGCACGCGATCAAACCTCTGCTGTGGAGGGACGCCGCCGGGAGAGGGGACGCATGACCTTCTCGCGCAGTGCCGACCCGTTCTTCAGCGACCCCGAGACCTACACCCTGATCGAACGCGTCGCCGACCAGCGGTCGCTCGTGATCTACGCCGGTGCGGGCGTCACGATCGACCGCACCGGACTGTCCTGGCCGGCCCTCGTGCAGAAGCTGTTGCGCAAGCACAAGGACAGCGACGAGGCGTGCCGGGCGATCATGGCCACGAACACGCCGTTGCAGGCGGGGTCGATCGTCAGCCAGCTCTACTCGAACCGGTCCGACGGCTGGCAGGGCGAGCTGGGCAACGACATCCGGGGCTTCCTGTACGAGGGACGCGCGTGGCGGCAGGGCGCGCTGGCGACCGCGGTGGTGAAGCTCGCGGCCGTGCTGGCGGACCACGGCAAGCGCTGTTGCGTGGTCACCACGAACTACGACGAGTTCATCGAGGAGGAAGCCGGTGTGCTCGCGCAGAACCGGAGGCGGCGCGGCCTGCCGCCGGTCGAGCTGCGCACCTCGGTGATCGAGCCGACGGACCCGCACCCGGACTTCGAGATCGCGGCGCACGTCGAACCCGGCCAGATCCTGCACCTGCACGGCTTCGTGCCGAACCGGGCGGGGGAGGCCACGAACGTGGTCCTGAGCGAGCAGGACTACCTCGCCTCGCAGGCGCGGTCGAGCGCGGTGCTGGAGGAGCTGTTCCGGCAGCACTCGGTGGTGATCGTGGGGTCGAGCCTGACCGATCCGCCGCTGCTCGGCGCTCTCGCCAAGACCATCCCGGCGGAGGGCGAGGAACGGCTGCGCGTCGCGGTGACCCCGTTGCAGGGCCTGGAGTTCCCGCCCGACTCGGAGAACTACATCGACGACGTCAAGGACAGCGTCGCCGACCGGATGGCCTCGTTCGGGGTGAAGGCGGTGTTCCCCGACTTCTTCTACCAGACCGCCCAGTTCCTCACCGAGGCCAAGAGCAGCCTGGACCACCGCGCTCGCGGCGCCCCGGTCGCGCGGTACCGCGGCAGGCTGGAGAAGTGGTGGCGGGTGTGGAGCGAGGGCCGCGACGGCGCGGAGGTCCAGCGCCAGCAGGAAGACCACGTGAAGCTGTGCGAGGCGCTCGCCAGGATCCGGGCGAAGCTCGGCGTTCCGCTGGGGGAGACCACCAAGCTGGAGATCTGGGTGCGGTGGGACCCGCGGAGCTCGCGGGGCCTGCGGTTGTGGGCGTCGACGACGAGCCTGTGGCAGCACCCGGAGGTGATGAGGTGCGCGGACATCGTGGCCGACTCCGCGTACACGTCGGTGCAGGCCTACTGTGCGGGGCAACCCGGCATCTACCAGTCCGAGAGCGACAGGTGGAAGACCTACCTCTGCGTGCCGACGAGGGTCGGGGAGGCGGGCGGTGACCTGCCCATCGCGGTGGTGTCGCTGGCCTCGATGAGGCAGTGGAGGGGATCGCGGATCAACGAGAAGAACGGCGCGCTGCTGCGCAGGATCATCGTGGAGGAGATGAAGCCCGTCGCGGAGTCGATCACCCTCGGCTGACGGCCACCTGGTCCCCGTACTCCTGGACCCGCAGCTCCAGCTCGGCGCGGATCTGGGCGTCGAGCTCGGCGGGAGAACGCTCGTCGCCGAGGTCCAGCGAGGCCTGCACCTGGTGGTGGACCAGCTCGTCGAACGAGAGCGCCTCGGCCGTGCTCGCCCGCGTCAGCACCGTGCCGACCTGTTCGTACCGCCAGCCGGGAGGCAACGCGCCGTGCACAGCTGGTGACGTCATCGTCATCACTTCCCGTCAGAGGTGTCGACCCTACATCGCACGAGGTCCTGCCCGCGTGACAAGAGATTCCGATCGAAGGAGACAGGCGTTGTCCCGATGGCTCGGGCTGGCGGTGCCGCCATTGCTCGCGATCCTGCTGGGCCTCGCTGTGAACAACGCCTCGGAGACGTTCCCGGAGGGGTTCCGGACGGTCGCCTGGCCGGCCCTCGTGGTGCTGGCCGTCGTCGCCGTGTGGCTGGAGGTCGCCCGGGGCCGCGCCGCGGACGCGACCTCCGCCGAGGAGAGGCTGCGGACGGCGGCGGACGCGCTGGCGCGCGCGGTGAAGCAGCAATGGGTGCGGGAGGCGGCGTTGCGGGGCCTGCGGGAACCGTGGGTGCTGCCACAGCCGTGGGCGACCACCGACCGTCCCGTGACGCCGCCCGCGACGGCTGTGCGCGGAGTTCCGGACCCCGTGGCGCGGCCCTGGTGGAAGCGCCTGCTGCGCCGCTCCCGGGTGGAGTCGGACCACGTGATCCGAGGCGAGGTCGACGAGCTGGTGGGCACCGTTCTCGGCCTGCCGCACCGCCAGGTCGCCGTGCTGGGCGAGCCGGGCGCGGGCAAGACCGTGCTGGCGATCCAGTTCACCCTGGCCCTGCTGGCCCGCCGCGTCCCGGGGATGCCGGTACCGGTGCTGCTGTCGGTGTCGTCGTGGCGGGTCGGCGAGGAGCCGCTGCTCGACTGGATGAGGAACCAGCTCCGCGCCGACTACCCGGAACTGGCCGTCGGCCTGCTCGACCTGCTGGTGGACGATCCGGAGTTGGTGTTCCCGGTGCTGGACGGCATGGACGAGCTGCCGAGGGCCCTGCACGGCCAGGCCATCCGGGAGATCGACCTGGCGTGCGCGGGCCGCCCGCTGCTGCTGACGTGCCGCAGCCGTGAGTACGAGGACGCGGTGGACGCCGCCGGGTCGGTGCTCGCGACGGCTCTGGTCGTGGAGCTGGGGCCGGTCGGCGTGGACGACGTGATCACCTACCTGTCGACGGGCCGGGTGGCCGGTGACCCGCGCTGGGCGCCGTTGTTCGAGAACCTCCGCCGCGCTCCGGCCGGACCGCTGGCCACGGCGTTGCGCACGCCGTTGATGATCGGCCTGGCGCGGACGATGCCGGAACCCGCCGAGCTGCTCGCGTTCGCGGACCACGAGCGCGTCGAACGGTGCCTGCTCGACCGGTTCCTGGGCAACGTCTACCCGGACGACCCGCGCGCGGCCAGCTGGCTGCGGACCCTGGCCGTGCACCTGCGCCAGGAGAGGACCTACGACCTGGCGTGGTGGCACCTGTACCGCATGAGGCGCTCCACGACCCGCATGGCCAGAGCAGGCGCGGGAGTGGTCGGCGCGGCGCTCGCCGGGGCGGCCGTGTGGCTGATCGTGTCGCCCACGGTGACGGGCGAGTCGGCAGGCCCCGTGCTCGGGACGGCGGCGGGCCTCCTGGCGGGCATCGCCACGGGATGGGCGGTCCGCCTGCGCCCGGACGCGGAACCAGGCCGCGTCACCCTTTTGCTGCGCGGCCGGTGGTTGCCGCTGGCGGGACAGCTGAGCGGCGGCGTCGTCCGGGGCACGGCGATCGGCATCGGCATCGGCGTGGTCGCGGAAGCCACCTACATCGCCACCTTCAACGCCTTCGACCCCTCGTTCCTCGGCCTGTTGCTCGGCGCCGTGTCCGGTGCCGTGACGGGCCTCGCCTACGGCCTGGCCGCGTGGTTGCAGGGCTCGGCCGACACCGTGCACGCGGCCAGCCCTCGGGTGGTGCTGCGCGCGGACCGCACCGCAAAACTGGTGCAGCTCATCGTGTTCGGCCTGGCCTTCGGCCTCGCGGTCACCCTGGTGACGGGTCTGGTCGCGGACCTGGACATCGCGGCGATCGACGGCGCGGGCGCCGCCCTGCTGGGCATGGCCGTGGGGCTGGCCCGAGGCCCGCACCTGTGGATGACGTTCCTGTTCGCCCGGCTCGGCGCGGCCAGGAGAGGGGAGCTGCCGTTCCGGCTGATGTCCTTTCTGGACGACGCGCACCGGCGAGGGGTGTTGCGGGCCAACGGAGGCAGCTACCAGTTCCGGCACGGTCTGCTGCAGGACCACCTGGCCGGGGGCACCGTCGTCCCGGCCGACGCCGCCGAACCGGTGACCTCCGCGCCGTCGCGGTCGCGCGTGCGCCGGGCGTCGGTGCTGGTGGTGGTGTCGGTGGTGGCCGGGTTGCTGCTCGGTGCGGGGTTGCCGGTCGCGGGCGGCTTGCAGACCCGGTGCGGTGTCACACCTTTCGACGCGAACGTGCGGTACCTGCGCGTCGGGTTGGACAGCGAGTGCGTAGGTGTCACCGACGGCTCCTACGTGTTCGACGACGAGATCACCCTTGTTTCGAAGCTGATCGCCGCCGAGAACCAGGACGTGCGCGACTCGGACGAGCCCTACGTTCGGATGGCGATGCTGATGCCGCTCGTGCAGGGCGTGCTGAGCCGGACGGAGATCCGACATGCCCTGGAGGGCGCGTACGTGGCGCTGCACGAGGCCAACCGCCGCAGCCCCGTCAACGTGGAACTCGTGCTGGCCAATTCCGGCAGCAAGCAACGACATTGGGAACCTGTCGTCATGCAGTTGCGCCAGATGGCGACCGAGGAGCACCCGTTGGTCGCAGCGATCGACTCGGGCGTGAGGACCGAGGCCCTGTTCAATGCGGCGACGTTGTTGTCGCTGAGTGGCATCGAGACGATCTCGGCCACCCCGGCGGTTGACGAGTTCTCCTCCGTTCTCGCTGCGGCTTTGGAACGCCGCACCTCGGACAAGCCCAGGCATCTCATTTCTGTGCGAACTGACTCCGACGTGTACGTCCAGACACTGAGCAGCGGCTTTCGGCAGCGATACCGAGGTGAAGCGGAGGAGCTCTTCTTCGACCAGCGCACAGGGCCCATGACGATCGCCGGTCGGTTGTGCTCCGACGGCACGACCGTCTTGTTCAGCGGCAGGACAGAAGCATTGGGCAGTCTCGTCGATGCCATCGCCCTGCGCTGTCCACGCGCGCAGATCACCATCGCGGCAGGGACGGTGGATGTCGCGCGGCTCAGCAGCCGAATCCGCATGACGGCGGTACGCGTGCTGTACGTGAGTGCGGTGGACACCGCGCAGTTGCGGGCCGACGGACCCTATCAGTACAAGCGCTTCGAGACGCTCTACAAGACTTGGTTCACCGATCCGCTCGATGACGGGTTCGCGTTGTTGCACCACGATGCTGCGGGGATGGCCTTCGCGGCGGTCAGCATGATCGGCGCAATACAGCCCACGGCTGCGGACGTCGCAGTGAATCTGCGCTCGGGCTGGTTCGCGGGAGCAACGGGCGCGCTCTCGGTCGGCACGGACGGATCGCCCCGAGGGAGAGCGCTCTCGGTGCACGAGTTCCCGCCGCGCTGACCGCTCACGATTGGGGCGGGGTTACGTCGGGTATGTACGTTTTCGTGACGGACCTGAGCGCTGCCTCGGACGCCCTCCTGGTCGAGGGCTACACCGCTGACTTCACCGACGCCGACGAGCCGACCCTGTTGGACGCCAACGGTTCCGTCGTGAGCACCTGGCAGGAGAACTACCCGTACTCCGAACGGATGCCCCGGCCGGAGTACGACCGCCTCAAGCGACTGCTCCAGATCGAGCTGCTGAAGCTCCAGTACTGGGTGGCCGACACCGGGCAACGGGTCGTGATCCTCTTCGAGGGCCGCGACGCCGCGGGCAAGGGCGGCACCATCAAGCGGTTCACCGAGCACCTGGACCCCCGTGGCGCGCGGACCGTGGCCCTCGGCAAGCCGAGCGAACGGGAACGCGGCGAGTGGTACTTCCAGCGCTACGTCCGCGAGCTGCCGACGGCGGGGGAGATCGTGCTGTTCGACCGCTCCTGGTACAACCGCGCCGGCGTCGAGCACGTCATGGGCTACTGCACGAACGAGGAGTACGACCTGTTCATGCGGCAGGCGCCGCTGTTCGAGCAGATGCTCGTCGAGGACGGCGTCCTGCTGGTGAAGCTGTGGTTCTCGGTGTCCCGCGACGAGCAGCGCACCCGGTTCGTCATCCGCCAGATCGACCCGGTGCGGCAGTGGAAGCTCAGTCCCAACGACATCAAGTCGCTCGACCGCTGGGACGACTACACGGAGTCCAAAGTGGCCATGCTGCGCGCCACGGACACCCGGATCGCGCCGTGGACCGTCGTCAAGAGCAACGACAAGAAGCGGGCACGCGTCGAGGCCATGCGCAGCGTCCTCGCCCGCTTCGACTACGCGGACAAGGACGTCGAGACGGTCGGCACGCCGGACGCGCTCGTGATCGGCGCCGCGGACACGCTCCTGGAGGAGGGCGAGGACGCCACCAGCCTCAGCCCGACCCCGATCGCGCCCGCCGCGGAACCGGGACCGGGCCTGCACCCCTGACCGCGATCACGGCAGGGAGGCGAAGCCTGGGCCTCGCCTCCCTGCACTCACCCGGTCATCGAGTCGCGAAGACGTACTCACCCGACGGGACGTGGAACGAGGCCACACCGGAGCCGTACCCGAGCGGCACCGCCCCGGCCGGAGGCGTGACCGCCGCCGCGCTGCCCGCCGGGACGCGCACGACCGCCGAAGTCCCGGCCGGCACGACCACGCGGAGGGTGAGCCGTCCGCCCGAGGTGCTCCACTCGCTGAGCGCCTCGCCGTACGGCGTGCGGTGCTGCGACTTGGCCGAGGTGAGGCCGCCGCCGGGCGTCGGCGCGATGAGCAACGACCGGAAGCCGGGCGAGGCCGAGCTCAGGCCGCCGACCGTCCGGTAGAGGAAGTCGCCGACCGAGCCCATCGCGTAGTGGTTGAACGAGTTCATCCCCGGATCCTGGAACGACCCGTCCGGGCGGATGCCGTCCCACCGCTCCCACACCGTCGTCGCGCCCCTGCCGACCATGTAGCCCCAGCCGGGGTAGTCCGGCTGCGTCAGGATCTGGTACGCGACGTCGGCCCTGCCGTGGTCGGCCAGCACCTGGAGCAGGTGCGACACGCCGACGAACCCCACGGTGAGGTGGTTGTTCGCGGCGCGCACCCGTGCCACGAGCTTGTCCACCAGTTGTGGCACCCGGTTCTGCGGCACCAGGCCGAACGCCAGCGCCAGGGCGTAGCCGGTCTGGGTGTTGCCGGAGACCGTGCCGTCGGCGCCGACGAGCCTGCTGGTGAACGCGGCCGAGACCTGGTCGGCGAGGGTGCCGTAGCTGGTGGCCTCGGCGGACTTGCCGATCGCCTGCGCCATGCGCGAGACCAGGCGTGCCGACCACGCGAAGTACGCCGTGGAGATGACGTTGCGCGGGGTGTCGTCGTTGACGTTGAGCCAGTCGCCGAACCCGCCGCGGTCGCGGATGAGGGTGGCGTCCGCCGTGGCGCGGAGGTAGTCGACCCACCTCGTCATGGCGGCGAAGTTGTCCTCGACGACGCGCAGGTCCCCGTACCGCTGCCAGAGGGTGTACGGCACGATCACGCCCGCGTCGCCCCAGGCCGCCGTGCCCGCGCCCATGTTGCTGACGTCCGGCGCGACGTCGGTGAACGCGCCGTCGGAGCGTTGGGCGTCGACCATGTCGTCGGTGTACTTGTCGAGGAACGCGGACACGTCCATGTTGTGCGTGGCCGTGGCGGCGAACGACGCGATGTCGCCGGTCCAGCCCAGACGTTCGTCGCGCTGCGGGCAGTCGGTGGGGACGTAGAGCATGTTCGACCGTTGGCCCCACACGATCGCGTTCTGCAGCTTGTCGAGCATGGCGTCCGAGGTGTCGAACGTGCCGATCTCCTCACCGTCGGTCCAGGCCGCGCGGCCGGTGATCGTGTCGAGCGTCGGCGTGCCGGGGAAGCCGGTGAGCTCGACGTAGCGGTAGCCGTGGACGGCGAACCGCGGCTCGAAGGTCTCTTGGCCCGTGCCCGCCAGCGTGACCTGGTCGGTGACCTGGGCCGCGCGCAGGTTCGTGGTGTAGAGGGTGCCGTCGGGGTTGAGGACCTCCGCGTGGCGCGACGTGATCGTCGTGCCGGCCAGGCCCTGCACCCGCAGGCGGTTCCAGCCGGAGAAGTTCTGGCCGAGGTCGAAGACCCACACGCCCGGCTTGGGCTGGGTCAGCGCCACGGGCCGGATGTCCTGCCGCACCTTCGTGCCGGCGTCGACCTGGGCCACGAGGTGGGGCAGCGCGCCCTGCTTCACCCGCGCGGAGCTCCAGGTGCTGTCGTCGAACCCGGCGCCGTCCCAGCCCGGGGAGGCCAGCCGGGCGTCGTAGTGCTCGCCGTGGTAGAGGTCGTCGGCGACGATCGGGCTCGCCTTGTACTTCCAACTGCCGTCCGTGGCAACGGTTTCCGTCGTTCCGTCCACATAGGTCAGTCGCAGTTGTGCCGAGTACCAGGGTTGCGTGCCGTAGAACCGGTTGCCGCCGATGCCGAGACTGCCGGAGTACCAGCCGTTGCCGAGCCACGCGCCGAGGGCGTTGGCGCCCTGCCGGATCTGGCCGGTGACGTCGTGCACCTTGTACTGCACGCGTTTGTTGTAGTCGGTCCACGCCGGGGCCAGCACGTCGTCGCCGACCTTGGCGCCGTTGAGCTGGGTCTCGTGCAGGCCGAGCGCGGTGGTGACCAGACGGGCGCTGCGGACGGGCTTGCCGACGGTGAAACCCTTGCGCAGCAACGGCGCCGGTGCGGGAACGACGACCTGGTCGCCCCACGGCGCCCCGCCGACGCCGACCAACGCCCGCGCCTGCGGCCAGGCACCGTCGTCGAAGGCCGGCTGCTCCCAGCCGGTGGGGGACTGGGTGGACGCCTTCCAGGTCCCGTCGGTCTGGACCGTGACGTCCCCGGCCGTGAGCTTCGCGACGAGTCCCGCCGGGGACTCCGTGGTGTTGGCGCTGGCCATGGCGATCGTGTTGGTGCCGGGGCGCAGCCTGCCGGAGAGGTCGACGACACCCGCGCGTTTCCAGGAGTCCGCCACCTGCGGGCTCGAGTAGATCTTGGCTCCGTTGAGCCACACGGTCGCGGTGTCGTCGGCGGTGACGGCGAGAGTGCCGGAGCCGGGCGTGGAGGGCAGGGTGAAGGTCTTGCGGAAGTACCGCGTCATCACCGGCACGCCGCTGGTCGGCGAGCCCTCCGGGTACCAGATCCAGGTGGCCCCACCCAGGTTCGGACCTTCCGGCCCGCCGATGAACGCGCCGCGCCACTCCTCGGAAACGTTGTACAGCCCCGTTTCGAACGTGCTCGGCGCGCTCGCGGCGGCCGGTCGTCCCTGGGCGTCCCAGACGCGCACGCGCCAGTGGTAGCCGGTCAGGGAGGCGAGCTGGGGACCGCCGTACACGACGTCGACGGACCGTTCGTCGTGCACGCGGCCGCTGTCCCAGACGTCACCGGTGCCGGCGTCGGACAACGCCCGCGTGCTGGAGACGAGCACCTGGTAGGAGCCCTGGCGCTGGCCGGGCGACGCGGAACCGAGCGTCCAGCCGAACCTCGGCCGCCGCGCGTCGACGCCGAGCGGGGAAACGCGGCGTTCCGTCGTCGTCCCGGTGACGCTCAACGGCGACGCCTCACCCGGATCGGGCGCGGTGACCCGGCTGTCCCACGGCCCGACGCCGTACGCGCCGAGGTCCTGGGCGGCGGGCCAGGCGCCGTCGGCGAAGCCCGGCTTCTCCCAGCCCTCGCCCGCGTCCCTGCCCGCCTTCCAGGCCGTGCCGGTGGCCAGGTCCGCGGCGGTGCCGTTCGTGACGATGCGCGCGCGGGCGACGAGCCCGGCCGGGCCACCGGCGTTGCGCACCGCGACCGCGAGGGTGTTGGTCCCGGTGACCAGGGCCGACCGCAGGTCGACCGACACCGACCGCTGCCACGAGTCGGTCGTGCGGGCCGACGCGGCGAGCGGTTCGCCGTTGAGCCACACGTCGACGGTGTCGTCACCGGTGACGGTGAGCCGTGCGTCGCCGACCTGCCCTGCGGGCTGGGTGAAGGTGCGGCGGAAGTAGCGGGTCTCGGCAGGGGCGGAGACCGCGGGGTTCCCCTCGGGGTACCAGATCCAGCGCGCGCCGGAGAAGTCGGCGGGTGCCGCCGCGGCGGGAACCGCGATGACCGTGGAGATGGCTATCAGTGCCGCAGATATCACGCAGAGTGGTCGTCTGGGACCGTGCTGCAGGGATCGACTTCGCATCGCGTTCTCCTGGCTCAGGGAGGGAGTGACAACGCCGACGGCCGATTGAAACGTTTCAATTTGGTGCTGAACCGACCCTAGGGCCAGTTCGGCAACCTCGTCAACGCACGTACGTCATCAGGACGCAACTTCCACACCCGTCCGTCGCCCTGCGCGCGGCCACCGCGCATGCTTCTCCTGAGAGCGCTCTCGCTCTTACCGTCCGCCCGAGTCCCGGAAGGCAGGAGTTGCCCGTGGAAGGTGTGACGAAGCCCAGGCGCCAGGCCGGCGCCGGCACGTCGGCGCTGCGGCGGACGCTGGCGTCGCCGCTGTACCGAGGTGCCGCGGTGGCCCTGTTCCTGTCCGGCCTGGGGTTCTCCGCCGCCGCACCGCAGATAGCGTCGTTCCTGGTCAACGACCTGGGCGGGTCCCTGACGGCGGCGGGCCTGTTCTACCTGACCAACCTCACCGCGCCGGTGGCCGGCTACCTGGTCGGCTCCCGCTCCGACCGCACCGGCCGCCGGATGGGCCTGTTCCGCCTGTGCGCCGTCGCCGGGTTCGCCGGGTGGGCGGGCATCGCGTACTCGACGCAGCTGTGGATGCCGTACGTGCTGAGCGCCGTCGTGCTCGCGTTCGCCGGTGCCGCGACCTCCCAGTTGTTCGCCGCCCTGCACGACGAGATGCGGGTCAGGCCGTCCGAGCAGGACGACGGGATCGTGTCGATCGTGCGGATGGCGCTGACCGCGGGCTGGGTGATCGGCCCGGTGGCGGGGTCCTTCCTGGCGGCCCACACGTCGCTGCGCACGATGCTGCTGGCCACCGCGCTCTGCACGCTGGTCCAGATCGTGCCGCTGGGCACCCGGCGAACCCCGCGGATCGCCACGACGGAGACCCGCGCACCGGCTCCGCGAGTGCGGGAAATGCTGCCGCTGCTCGCGTTCACGGGCCTGTACGTGCTCGTCTACGCCGGGGAGTCGATCAAGTACGCGTACCTGCCGATCTACATGAACGGTCAGCTCGGGTTCGCTTCGGGACTCAGCGGCGCGATCATCGGCCTCCAGCCGCTGGTGGAGATCGTGCTGATGCCGCTGGCCGTGGTCGTGGCGCGCCGCATCGGGATGCTGCGGCTCATGGTGGTCGGCGCCGGGTTCGGGTTCGCCGCCAACCTGTGCTTCGCCCTGACCGGCACGGCCGCGGGCCTGGCCGCCGGACAGGTCCTCATGGGCGGCGTGTGGGGAGTCTTCGCCGCGCTCGGCATCATCGTCGCGCAACGACTGCTCCCCACGGCCGTGGCCACCGCGTCGGCGTTGTTCCTGAGCGCGCCCGCGCTGAGCTCGGCGCTGGGCGGCGCGGCCGGGGGAGTCGGGGCGGGCGTGATCGGACTGCCGCTCGTCTTCCTCGTCCCCGCGGTGCTCGCCCTGGCCGCCGCCGTCGGGCTCGCCGTCATGGCGCGGGGACGAACGCTCTGACCGTCTGGTCAGCGGTGCGCGACGGCGAAGTCGTCGAACGCGGCACCGGTGTTGAACACGCGGACTCCGTTGGCACCGCTGGTGAACGACGTGTCGGTGACGGAGATCTTCGGAGTGGTCATGTCACCGACGTACACCTTGATCGACGAGCCGACGGCCTCGACCCTCAGGTGGTGCCGGACATTCGGCCGCACGGTCACCGGTGCCGACGCGAGCTGCGTCCAGTTGTTGTCGGCCTTGCCGAGCACGACTCGTCCGTTGCCGGTGATCCCGGCGTAGTAACCGCGGTAGGCGTCCGTGCCGACGGTGGCCTGCGTCGCGCGGAACACGACCCCGCTGTCGCCGTTCGCCGACCTGGGCGTGATGGCGGCGTCCTGCACGAAGTCGGTGAAGTTCGTGTCCAGCAACGACTTCCCGCCGTACGACGCGCCGGTCTCGTACCGTCCGCCGCTCGCCGTCCAGGTGCCGCCGTGGGTGGTCCAGCCGAGGGCGTTGTTGTCGTCGAAGTTGTCCTCGACCCGCATGGTGACGGGCTGGATGGTGCCGTCGGCGTTGAACGTCATGCGGTCGTAGGCGAGCTGCCGGTCGTTGGCGCCGGAGCGGCTCAGCGGGCGGCGGTGGTAGGCGATGTACCAGATGTCGGTGCCGGGCACGTTGATCACGGAGTTGTGGCCGGAACCCCGTGCCACGGCGGCGTCCTGGGCGAGGACGCGGCCGAGTTTGGTGAACGGGCCGGTGGGGGAGTCGGAGATCGCGTACGCCACGGCGTAGTTCGGGCCGGTCCAGCCGTCCTCGGACCACATGAAGTAGTACTTGCCGTTGCGCTTGAACATCTGCGAGCCCTCGGTGAAGTTCGCCGGGGTGATCTCCTTGTACGTGCTGCCGTCGGGGAACGTGCCGAGGCTCGTCATGTCGGCGTTGAGCTTCACGACGTTCGCGTGGCCCCAGCCGCCGTAGTACATGTACGCCTGGCCGTCGGTGTCGATGAAGACGTCCTGGTCGATGGGCTGCGCGCCGTTGACGAACTGGCTGATCAACGGCTTGCCGATGGCGTCGCGGTAGGGGCCTTCCGGGCGGTCCGCGACGGCGACGCCGATGCCGCCCAGCTCGGAGTTGCTCTGGATGTCGTTGGCGCCGAAGTAGAGGTAGTACCTGCCGTCGCGTTCGATCGGGGCGGGAGCCCAGACCGCGCGGCGGGCCCACGAGACGTTCGCCTTGGTGAGGACGTTCGGGTGCTTGGTCCAGGTGACGAGGTCGGTCGAGGAGAAGGCGTCGAGGTAGGTCTGCTCGTCGTACGGGCGCGACGAGGTGGGGAATACCCAGTAGCGGCCGCCGTAGACCGCGACGTCCGGGTCGGCGTACCAGCCGTCGACGAAGGGGTTGCCGGCCTCGGCCGTCGAGAAGTCGGGCGGTGCGGGAACGGCGGCCGCGGGCACGCCGCCGAGCAGGGAGAGCGCCAAGGCCGTCACGACGATCTTTGACGTCACGTCTCGTCCAATCTGCAGGGGTTTACAACGTTGTAAATACGTCGTGCATCGATCCAAACACTCTCCGTGGACGGCTGTCCAGCCGTGGTCGTGGGGGGGGGGGGGGCCCCCGAAAAACAAGAAGGAAAAGTCCCAAAACCCCAAAACAAAACAAAAAACCCACGGGGCGGCGAAACCGGGAACGCAAGCGGGACCGAAACCCCCC